>JABMRN010000131.1 GCA_013202515.1 Candidatus Omnitrophota bacterium
GTGTGGATTGGTGCAACTAAGCAATGATCCCGTCCCTTATTATAGGGAGGTTATACGTGCCGCTGCTATTTCAGAGGAAATGAAAGATTTCCGAAGGAAGCAATTCGGCAGCTTCGTACAAAAATTTTCGCTCAAAGGGAAAAAAGTTATTGAGATTGGTTGTGGGCGCGGAGAGTACCTATCCATTATGCAGAAGTTTGGTGTAGAGGTTTATGGACTGGAGCATTCAGCAGCATCGGTGAGGCAGTGTATTAAAAATGGTCTAAAAGTTTCAAAAGGATTTATTGAAAGCAGTACTGATAGCTTAAATGATTTTCCATTTGATGCCTTTTTTATATTGAATTTTTTTGAACACCTACCTGACCCAAATTCAACTCTTAGAGGAATATATAACAATTTGACAGATGACGCTATTGGACTTGTTGAGGTGCCAAATTTTGATATGATTTTGCGAAATAAACTTTTTTCTGAATTTATAGGCGATCATCTATTTTATTTCACCAAAGAAACCTTAAGTTCAACATTAAGGCAAAATGGTTTTGAAATTATTGAATGTAATGAAGTATGGCACGAATACATAATTTCAGCTGTTGTTCACCCTGTGAAATCCAGCGTAGTTGGAATGGCAAAGCCATTATTTCACAGGGTAAAGAAAAGGAAAAAGATGGACATATCGCATTTTTATAAATATCAGACACAACTTAAAAATGAAATAGAAGAATATATTCGTCGGTTTAAGGATAAAAAGGTAGCAATATGGGGTGCCGGGCATCAGGCGCTTGCAATTATTTCTTTAATGAGTTTAGCCGACAAAATCAAATACGTTATTGATTCTGCACCATTTAAGCAGGGCAAATATACACCAGCCACACATATTCCCATACTCTCTCCTGATATACTTGAGCAAGACCCAGTAGATGGTATTATTGTTATGGCCGCTAGCTATTCCGACGAAGTTGCAAGGACTATACGACAGAAGTTTGATAGAAATATTAATGTTGCTATATTGAGAGATTTTGGATTGGAAGTAGTTTAACATTACGACTTCATAGGAGATAAAGATGGATAAGATTTTGTTTATAGTTCCGCCGAATATTAATTATGAAGATTTTGTCAATCCTCCTGACAATGTAAAAATGGTAACAAAAGAATCAGGAAACTATGGAGTAGTCATTACAGACATTCCTTTAGGTGTGCTATCTTTGAGCGCGTATGTGAAAAAGCATACTGCGGCAGAAACTAAGCTTGTAGATTTTAACATTGTTTTAAATAAATTAGAAGGCTTTGAATTTCGTTCTTTTGCAGAGTTTTTCCGTGACTTTCTTTCAGTGCCAAGTTGGAAGGATTATGCTCCAAGCATAATAGGCATATCCGCATTATTTACGCCGTCATATCAGAGTGTGCTGGATATTGCGCAGTGCTGCCGCGATATATTTCCCAGGGCTATTATAGTTGCAGGTGGCGGTGTGCCAACAAATATGTACAACGAAATATTTAGAGACAGCGCATGCTTTGACGCACTTTGCTATGGTGAAGGAGAAAAGCCTCTGTTAGGTCTTGTGAAAGCCGATGATAAATTACGTTACCTTGAAGAAAATCCTTCGTGGATTACACAGGGGAAAGTTGAAAGCGGGCAGGCATTCCAACATAATTTCATTGAGAACCTTGACGAAATATCTTTTTATGATTATGGCATTTGCGAAACAGATGAATATGGATTAAATCCGACAATATTGGCTTACACTTCTATAAAAGAACAAAAGAAAAGCATCCCCGTAATGACATCAAGGGGTTGTCCGTATCGCTGTTGTTTCTGTTCATCGCATACGGTTCATGGAAGAAAAATGCGTTATCATAGTATCAACAGGGTCAGAGAAGATTTAACTAATCTTAAGGATCGATACGGGGTAAAAACAATTATTTTTCAGGATGACCAATTCATGGCAGACAAACAAAGAGCCTTTGAAATCATTGAGATAATGCGTGAATTGCAATTAACTGCTTTTTTCCCCAATTCATTGGCTTTATATGCTCTTGATAGAAGAATGCTTGAAGCTTTAAAGAGTATAGAAATAAATGAGCTTATTTTAGCGATTGAATCTGGAAGCAATAGAGTTCTAAAAGAAATAATGCATAAACCTCTTGACCTTAACATAGTGAAAAATGTTGCGGGCAATTGCCGTGAACTGGGAATATATACGGATGTGAATATTCTAATAGGGCTTCCAGGGGAAACAAAACGCGATATTGAGGACGCAAGAGCGTTTTTAAAAACCATCTATGCTAACTGGTTCAGAATAAATGTGGCAACTCCTCTCGTAGGAAGTGAAATGCTCGATATATGTCTAAAAAAGAATTATATTAAAGGCAGTTATATTGATTGCAATTATAAAAAGGCGGTTGTCGAAACCGAAGACTTTACCGCTGAATATATACAGGAAATGGCATATTTCTTAAATCTGGAACTTAATTTTGTAGAAAACAGCGACTTCCGTCTGGGCAATTACGAAATGGCGCTGAAAGGATTTGAAAATGCAATAAAAGCAAAAAATGACCATGCCATCGCGTATTATTATGCTGCAAAGTGCTACGAAAAGCTCGGCGATCTTACAAAAGCAGCGCAATACTTGGATAATGCCAGGAAGATCGCAAAAGAAAGCCCTTTTTGGCGAAAATATGTGGAGATGTTTAATATCCCTATATAACAACAATAGATTTTAATAATTTATATCGGAGGGAAAAAATTATGTCTGAATTGAAACAGAACGAAATGGAAAAAAGAGATAAGCTAAAAAAAGAAAAACCGTATGTCTATGAAAAAATTATGAGATTTGATGAAAAAGTTAAAAAGGGAGAGAGCATTGCTATACTTCAATTTCAATATGATTACAGGTGTAATTTTCGCTGCCAGCATTGTGACATCACAAGATTGCGAGATAATAAAAATAAAAAAAGATTTTTTACACCCGATGATGTTAAAAAGCTTTCACGACAGGCTGACGAAATGGGGCTGGCGCAGATTGTAATTACAGGCGGCGAACCATTAGTATTCCCGGATTTTGATGAAATAGTTAAAGCTATCGACCCTCAGAAATTTTGGATTGGAGGTTGTTTAATATTGCGACTGCATGGGGGGCGATAATAATGGATAAAATTTTA
>JABMRN010000132.1 GCA_013202515.1 Candidatus Omnitrophota bacterium
GGCTAAATTGGTCTAGTAGCTTCGGTGGCGTGCCGAGCTTTACACAAAGGCGATTGCAAAAAGGCAAAATTTGGCCGTATCAAATTTTGCCTTTTTGAAAACAACTCTATTTTTTCAATAAAGGGGCTTTTATGCCGCTCTAAGAAGTTTCAGTTCATGCTTTTCTAACTCATCCAGCTGATTTGAATCGAATAGGCTTTCAGGGGTCGGCAATATTTCAAGAATCAACTTTAGAGCATAGTTCACCGGATCATCAAGGACTGTTGGTAATTCGGGATCATTTAGATCTAATTCAATTCCTGTTATAATATTGTGCAATCTTGCTAACGCCATAAGTTTCCGATTATTTGATAGCTCAAAATCACTCTTGTCTATCAAGGCCTTTGTAACAGCAAAGGCTATTATGGCAGGTATTTTGACATACGCCGTTCTGTATATGCCTTCCGCCTGTTCGCAGTGAATTGGCGATATAGCTGTAATATCTGATACAACATCTGATATTCTATCGCTTGCGTCTATTTCCGCAACTTTGCCAAGCGTAGTAATCAGAATAGGTTTATTATTGTGTTTTTCTTTCAGAGAATGGGCTCTTTGTAATAAATCATTTTTGCTTTCATTCGATGTGACTATTATTTTGAATCCAAAATTACTATTAAAGACCTTTATTCTTCTTTCCATATTTCTCCGGATAAGCGTAATAACCTCTGAATTTCTGTTTTCTTCAGAAAGCAGATTATTCCGCTGTAATTCATCTGTAATAAAATCCAAATCTACTAGAACGGGCATGATTCCATCCAGTTTTCTTAAATCTTTTTTCAATATGTCGTTAAATAATGTATCCCAAATATAATCGCATGCTTCCTCTATGCTTTTTTTCGCTTCATTTAAATTTTTCATACCGTCTTCGATCAAACGTTTTTGTCTCTTTAATTCTTTTAACATAAGATCCGCTTCATGCAACCTTCGTGCGCGCTTTGGATAAACCTTTGGCTTTGCCATAGTTCTTTCTACAATTTCCAGGGCAAAGCCTTCTTGAAATGAAACCGGCGGCAGATGGCTTGATTCATAAATATCCCTTCCCCATACATGTATTCCATTTTCATACAATAATAATTGTTTTCTTTTAAGAAAAATAGATCTTCCGTTATTGCCTTCAGGCTGATTAAGCTCGCCGGCGTTTATAATCTGAACGGAAACATCTATGTCTAATTCTCCGCCTGTGATACCCCTTATCTTATTCCTATTGATACCTGTTTTTCTAAAACCTGCTCCGTCTTGTACGATAAGATGTAAATCAATATCTCCCGGCTCATCGGCCCACGGATAGCTTCCGGTAACATAAACGGCAATTAAATCTGACTTAATGCCGGGGTTAAGGCTATCTATATAATTCAAAATTGATTCAAGACTTTGCCCTAGAGTTGTTATCCTGGTTTTGGCTCTTTCCTTTGTGGCTTTGTTCTCAAAATGCCAGAACATATTCCTTTTATCAAGTGTATCCGCAATTTGGCTAAACGAAAGCGCAACAGCATCTTCTGGCGCAGTTTGAGGCCTTAAGTAAAGATTCCAGTTTTCGTTTGCTATATCCTCGGATGGCGCATGTTCGGATAATATTTCGGATTCAAAAGTTCTTAAAAATCCATGATTATCAAATAATTTCATAAGCAAAGCTTCAGTATCTTGACAGAAAGGCGTCGCTGTCAGTAATTTTTCAATAACGTAGAGCGCATTTATAAAATCCCCTTCCAGAAATAAAGTGTCGATATTTTCTGAAAAATATGATCCCATAAAGGTATCATCTTCGATCGTTGCTCTGGATTCGGATGCCTCCCCGTCCATAGACCAATAAAGAATTCTCCCTGCCTTATCCCCATGTCTATCGCCAAGGAGAATGTGGGCATTGCTTTTACCGTGAAAATCTGTATTATTTCTCTCTACTTTAAATGAATCCGGTGACACTCCTGCAGCCTTACATATTTTTTGGGCAAGCCGGTTACCCCAATTTCGACGTGTAGCAAACGGACAACCCATTCCATGCAGATAACCCATTTTTACCCATGGAGCAACATTCTTAATAAATAAACTTTCGGTAATTTGTCCTTCGCCCCTGCCAATTTCAAGATCCGGATGAGCGGTAATGACTCTACAACCTATATCTGTAAACCATCTAATTGCCTCACCTGCCCGAACCGGTAATTCTTCGCCTCTCTTTTTTAAATCGTCCTCCGTGTCCTTATCCGTGTAAACAATATCTAATAATTCTCTTAAACATCTCCTTATCGAACGCGTTTCGCCTTTTTTTGGATCCCTCCCGTCCCATACTTCTATCTCTTCTGTCCAGGCTCCGATAACATTAAGCTTATTTAATAAGCGTGGCATAAATTCATATCGGGGATGAGAATCAACAAAAGCTCTTATATCTTTGAATAATTCTAAAAGCTTCAAACGAATCGCCTCTTTATCTGTAATGGAAATGCCGATTGATCTCAAATATCTCTTTACCCGTGATCTCTTTATAAACCTTTCTAACACGTCGTCACTTACGGCCCTATCGAATTTTCTTTTGTCAGCTAAAGAAAGAACTTTCTCAAAGCGTAGTTCAAGAAAGCCCTCGAGCTTTTGATCTATCTCTTCAACTAATTCGTTCATTTTATCAATTGCTGCCTTATTTACCGGACCTGTAACTCTCCAGTGCATAAAGCAAAAAGGATCTCCAGCCTCAGTTTCAAAAGGGGCTTCGATTTCTACGCCAGGGCGTGTCTCTAAAATAAACGGAGAAGATTTTCTAGAAACGGTTCTTATAGCCTGAATGCTTGGCTTAACCGTATTGTGACCGGTTACATAAAGTGTCGTAATCCCGTTATTGACAGCGTGGTTTACCAGCTCCCTTGTACTCATAGCGCCATCATCTCCATCGTAATTAGTATGGCTGTGACGGCACGAATGTCCTGCTTGAACAAAACGACTTTTTGTTTTAAGAAGTTGATTTAATTCAATAAGCAGTGAAATCCACTCGTTAAAGAGTTTGGGATTTTTTCTTACACTTGCGTTTTTGTGATCCGTGTGAAATTTGGCTAATTTTCCTCTAATATCAGCTTCTCTTCTTATTAACCACAATTCTTCAAAATGATACAGTCTATGAATATTATCCCATCTGTGAAGTTCGGGTATATTGTTAATCCGGCGCTCAACCCAGTCTGATATGCGGTCAACACAATAAGAGAATTCTTCATCAGGCTGCCTTTCACCCGTATCTACATCTAGCATAACACCTCTTCTTCTATAATAATCCAGAATAGGAGGACCAAATTTTTTGTAATAGGCCAATCTTCTTTTGGCTCTTTCAATAGATGACGGACGTGCTTTTCGACCTTGGATATTTTTCGCAGCGACGTCATCTGTTATATCCAAATGCACGACAAGGCCTACTTCAAAACCCATGCCCGAAAGCACATTATTCAAATAAACAAAGTCATCCTCTAAGATAGTCGGAGCATCAATTACTACGGCATGAGAATCTCTTGCGTTTTCTCTTAGGTGATTCTCAAGCAGGCCATAACCTATTGTGCGAATAGCATTCTGCCTACCCCATTTTTGAGCTTTTCTCATCGGTCCTCGAGCGCTCATAACCAAATTCCTGAACGCTGGATTTTCCTCTTCTGTGGCACGCATTATCTCACCAAGAGAGATATGCTGAATAGCAAGGTACTCGGCCATTTTTCTGCCTAGAGTCGTCTTATGGCTGCCCGGTTTACCAACAAATAAAATAACCTGCTTTTTTTCTGAAATTGTTGTTCTAGCTTTTTTTGCTTTAATATCGTCTAAAGGTTCTGTCCAGCGCATTTCCCTAACGCTATGGGCATACTGAGCGCATTTTTTCTTATTGTCTTCAAATAACATTTCCAAATTTGGACCCCTATCTGAAAGGGATAATCTATACAGAAAGTTAGAGAACCCTAACTCGCGCAGATCAAGATCATGATATGCAGTATCGTGCTCTACTAAAGGATGCTTTGGTATAGGGATGTTTTCTAAATTATCGTCAAGTTGATATGGCCCCAGTCCGGAGCCCCACCATTTAACATGTCCTGGAATTGCCTCCTTCTCTATGCCTATTTCAGCAAAAATACAAGTAGGACCTTCGATATTTTCTGGATCTATAGACATAGGAATATCAACGGGCTTAGCCAATTGTCGTATATATAGCGGGAAATGCCCAGGTTTCCAAAAGGCCATAGAATATGGAGTTTCATTTCTTGGGATAAGTATTGGCTTCTCTTGTGGGTCAATGCTTTCATTATAATGTTTAACAAGATTTGTTATTCTTTGCTGTAATCGCCTGTAGGCTGGAGTCGCTCTCAATTTATCAATGAATGCCTCGTCTGTGTAAAAATCCAGTCCTTCGTTTTCATTTCTAACATCTTTCCGAAGAATATCTTCTAAGGCAATAAGAAAGTTGCGGTATCCCTGATATGCGTCTGGATAATGCGGATCCCTTTTTCTCGCTTTGCCGCTTACTCCCATCACCTGTCCTCTTACAGAATTGGTGCCGTCTGCCACAACAATAATTGGTTTTTTCTTTAGAATGAAAAGAAGATCCTGATCGCTAAAAAGATTGGGATCGACAAGAAATGGATTGTAATGACATTTGTCAGAAGATTGCCGCACCCTCATAATAGGTATACCATCTTCTTGTAATTTTTCCTCTATGGGCGATAGGGCAATTTCGCCATAAGTAAGATTAGGGATAACGACAAGCTCCCTCCCAAGCATTCTAGCTTTGCGCTTTGCTATCTCAAGAAATTGTGTTCTGAATAATTCCGCTTCATACGCAAGGTAACGAAGTTCAGCATCTCTTTTACTTTCAATATTGCGGGCTCCACTTAAGACAACTTTTGATGGCTTTATTGAATCAATCCAATCTCTATAGGCCTTATAGGTTAGGTCAAATCTCCATAAATTACTTCTTTCTGCCTGCCTCGCGAGTATAGTGTATCCTAAATCAACATCAATATCATCATTACGATCAAAACTGGCATGCCCTGTATTTAAAGCATCTATTCTTCTCTCCCATTCTTTCTTTTTCTTTTTTACATTGCTTAAAATACTTTTTTTATTATTTGTCATTGCTATTCGGATTGAAGCTACTAGTCTAGGTGCCGGATAAATACCTTCACTAAAAAGAAGTGCGGCGATTTTGTCGCCTGCCTTTTCATCCAATTGACACGCTTCCGCAATAGTGATCGCAATTTGCCCTGCGGCGTCAAATGTAGCGTGTTCTAATTTTCTAAAAGGATAAGCCCTATAAGTGAAAGATTTCCATCCCCGTTTTTGAATATACTGCCTTATGGTTTGTCTGGCTATTCTATTTCCTGTATAACCAAGCCTTGCAAGCGCCCTTACAGCTATTTCTCTAACAAAGGGGCTTTCAGAAGTAAGAGCAGCCTCTGAAAGATCTTCAATCGCATCTTCCCCTATATAAATTAGCGCCCAGTAAAGCCTTTCTCTAATAAACTGTTTATCAGTATCTGCGGCCTCTAAGATTGGCGCTACCGCTTTTCTGCCAAATTTCCCAAGCAATAGCTGTAAACGCCGTTGAAATGTGAAAGGCACTTTTCGTAAGAGGCAGAGTCTTGTAATTGCGTTCTGTATAACATCATCGGTAGTTTCTGCTAGAGGTCTGAGCAGGCGCTCATCTTCCTCTAGCACTCGGGAGTCTTTTTTATTAAGCCCGCTAATCATAGATTCTAAAAAAAGCTCCTTTACTTCATTAATCGAAACTTTTCTTTTCTTTTTGAATATGGAAGGCCTTGCCTCAGCGTCTAATAGCCACATAAGAAGTAAGGTATTAGTGGCCGCTTGCAACATCATATATTGTTGCTGAATATTTCTTTTTTCAGCTTCTCTTTTTTGTATCGCATCTTTTGTATTTCTTTTTTCCCAGTATCTAATAATTCGGTTGGCCATCTCCCGGGACATTTCTCGTTGTTCAAGAGCTGGTGTAAGGTCTTCAAAATTTCCATTTCTAAGTAGTGAATATGATTCGCTTTTTCCAGTCTCATTGTATTTTATTAACATATCTTCATCCAAAACTTGTAGTGGTATACCACCTACTTTAGTAGCCAACACAGGAGTTTTTTTCCATAAGGCCTCTGTTATAGATAAGCCGAATGCTTCTCCAGAGGCAGGATGTAAGGCAAGTACGGCAGCCCGTTGAAATGCATTTATCTCAAGTGCATTTAAGTCTATGCCAGACAGCCGATCCGGATCAAAGTCCATATCTTTTATTGCCGCCTCCTGGTCGGTAGTCAATTCTATATTTCTATTTGCCATTGCTACGATATGTATATCAGGATCTCCCAGATTATCCACGTAGGCCTTGAGTTCGTTATATAACTTCCAATCACTTTTTGCCATAGGGATACCAAGGATTGCAAGCTGAGGTTTGACCACAGAATTTGTTTTTTCCAAATGCTTTTTAAAAAGTCGGAAAGCCGTAATTGATGCAAGATGATCTTTTGATGTATTGAATCTGGCAACCTCTATTAATAAAGGTCTTTTTTCTCTATCACAATCCATATTATATTTCTCAAGCGTAGCTGCAATCATTCGTTGACTAATCTCACAACTTTTATAGCCTATAGGATCTATTCCGCCTACCGGCATTTCTATCATTGGAATATCTAAATCATTTGGTAAAAAACTTTTTTTCCATGCAATAGCTAAATCCGCATGTGTTAAATTGTGTCTTGCAAATTCGAATTTAAGACGTTTTGCATTCGATGCATGCTGTACCCATATTATCTTAATGTTTGGATATCGCTTTCTAATTAAAGGAATTAGGCCCAAGGTATAGCAGTCATCCACAAAAACATATCTATACCCGGTTAGATCTATTCCTTCTATATTCTGGGCCATGGCACGCTTATGAGTGTCTTTTTTCTCAGACTTAATGCTTGCTCCGCTAATACCGCTATAATCAGGATTTTCATGTCTTATAAGTGAAATCCATTTAACCGGAATGTCCAGAGCATCAGATCCCAGAATTGCTGTTAGCCAATAGCGGACTTCGGCAATGCCTCCTCCTTGATCAGTAGGTGAAATAAAAGCAACGGATGTTTTCTTCTTGCCTCCGAGCTCTGCTAAAAGTGACCGAGCAAGTCTAAGCGATTTTTTATCTCCTACATTATCCATAGCAACAATGTCGTCAGTACTTAGCGAATTAACTTGGATTGTGTTTGGACTAGTTTTTAAGTCTAAAAATGTGTTTAATTCTTCCAGTAGAAGCATATCATCTACCGAAAACATGCGACTCACTATCTGTTTTCTTTCATTAGGACTAAGGTCCACGCTTGATATGCGGCTAAGCGCAAGGTAAAGGAGCGCTCGAGGAAGTGCTCTTTTAAGCTTATTCTCTACCAGATAAAATTCATACGCCAGAGCGATATTTCCGTTTTCATTGTCAATGAAGGCTGCCATATAATCATCATTGCTTTTCGCGATACCGTCAAACGAGCGAATTCTATCTGTTTCAAAAAGATATTCGAGCTCACGCAGGGCTTCTTCTGCCCAAATGCCACCCGCATTGACTTTTTCTCGAATATCGTCTAATGCCTCAGCAACTACAGATTTTGGGGAGGGATAAGTGTCGATATTAGGTGTTTCAGCAATGCATGTTCCGCGCGCAAGTATAGAAGATTCAACCAATCTATCGAGTACGTGGTCTTTACCTTTAAAAACAACTAAATCTGCCTCTTTCATGAGACTTCTGTCTCTTTCGACAAATTTGCTGATACTACTGTTCCATTTGTCCGTTCTCGAGGAACGCGCATCTTCTTCGCTTTCTTCGACCCCGCGCCTTCTTCTGTTATCAATTGATCTATCTATCCACCAGTTCTTTAAAATGTCCATTGAGGCGTCCAAGAAAATACGGTAATCTATGAGGTTGAGTAATTTTCTGTAAGAAGGTGTGTTATTTGCGTATATAAAACCGCCATCAACGATTAGTATCCTTTTTGCTTTTATCTCGGTTTCTCCGGTTCGCTTCCTTTGGCCTCGAGAATCTTTAATAACTAATTTTGGTTCCACAACTCTTCTATTTCTATTAAAATTGCTAATCTCACGACATAGATGTTCGACATCAAGGCCTGCCCGCGATGATCGATGCGCAATTCCTAATCCCCAGACCTCATCATCTGTATGGAAAAACATATCCTGATGTAAAATACCTGTGGCTTCATTTCCTAAGGCGCTATTAAGCATGTTTTTTACCTCATCGGCAATACTTGTTTTTCCAACGCCACTTGTACCACATAGGCCAACTACAAGCTTATTTTTTCCCGAGGTATTGAGTTCTCTAAGAATTGATTGAGCGATTTCTCTGGCGCGAGTTTTTTTAACTTCAGATACTAATACATCCGCTTTTCTATCGATTTCACCCGTAGTATTATTATCAACTTCTATTAGCAATCCTCTGCTGCGGAAAAAATCGATTCGCGGCACAACATTATCGTAATGATTTCTGAGTCTGCGGTCTATGCGGTGGGTTCCGTCTTGAAGAACTTCTAAATCAGCTTCTCTGGACCTTGCCTCAAGTCTGGCTCGGGAAGTTGATTCATCAACTTTTATGTGTATAACCCCGGCTAAATATAAATTATGTCTTCTCATGAAAGCTTGTAAGCTTTTAGTGGGACTTTCTTTAAGGGGGCTTGGATAATTTATATCAAAAATTAAACCATCACTCACGTCTGGAATATGTTCTTGGTAATATTGATTAAGCACCCCTGATTTGGTCAATCCAGCCTGCTTTCCTCCTTTAGCGTAGTAATTTTCTCGAAGAACTTCACCCTGTGACACAAATGGTATGCCTAGCTTGCCTGCAAAAGCTCTTCCTATAGTTCCTTTCCCGGATGCCGGCATACCTACTAGAATAAAAAGAGGCGCTTTGCCATGAGAGAACATGTTTGAATCTAAAGCTAAAGTGCTACCGTGAGTGTTAAAAGGAGTGGGTGGAGCAAGAGAGAACTTATCAAAAATATTATGCTGATTTAAAATAGGGTAGGGTGCTATATGCACATTTGCGGCTAGCGCCACTAAAAGAATTACAGACGTTGATTTATGCAGCATCTTCCACATTTATATATAGCCTATATTATGCGCCAAGCTATATTGATAATACCATAATATCTGAAGCAATAAGTCACAGGAAGGTAAAAGAAATGTAATAAGAATGTAACTTTTTTGGGTTGGATTTATAAACCTTTCTACGACATTGAAAAAATAGAGTTGTTTTCAAAAAGGCAAAATTTGATACGGCCAAATTTTGCCTTTTTGCAATCGCCTTTGTGTAAAGCTCGGCACGCCACCGAAGCTACTAGACCAATTTAGCCAGACCAATATAGCTGAGGTGGACGTCCGAGCCCTGTGCACGAAGTTTCTAATATTTACACTACAGCGATGCTGGCGAGGACGCGCACGGCCGCAGGCCGTTGCGCGACGAGCCGTTTGGGAGGCTTAGCGATTCGGCCTGCGGCCGTGTAGTGCCGAGCCTCGTTGGGACATTTTTTGCAGACGCCCCCTCACCCTGTCCCTCTCCCCAAAGGGGAGAGGGTGGCGATTTTGTTTGCTTATTTCAAAGATTCGTTTTAAAATAGGTTCGAACGGTGCGATAGACGCACCGCCAGTTTTTTCTCTATTTATAACATTATCAAAATAAGGCACTTACAACATCGTAAAAAATCAAATTATTTTTGGGACCATTTTGTGCCCATTTAAAGGCAAGACTTCTTGCTCACCTAAAATATCCCTTCCAATATAATAATCTTGAAAAGCCTGCTTTAAGAGGGTATACTAATATTCAGCAAAAAATTATTTATCGTAGGTTTTATTATAGGAATAACAATTTCTTTCATTAACCGACAAAAAAAGGGAAAAATTCGGAGGTATTATTAATGAAAACAAATGTTAAAAAAGCTATTTTTCTTATCGGGTTTAGCGTTTTTATAATGAGTATATTACTTGCTGTAGATGCATTTTCGCAGGCCGAAATAGGCACTAAAGATAAAGCAAGCGTAGAAAAAGTAAAAAAAGAAGAATCGAAAGAGCAAATTGTAAAGGAAATAAAAGAACTTGAGAAAAAAGATGAAAAAATAGAGAAGGAATTAACCAAAGTTAAAATTACAGGTGAACAGGATAAAATCGACCAATTGACCAAAATGCTACAAGAAACTCAAATGCAAAAGACTGCAAAAAAAAGCTTTCTTGAAAAATCGCTTATGTCAGTCGCTATTATTTTTATAGGTTTATTTTTGTTTTTAATGATGAAATTAGGGCTTAAACAGTTTGAACATCTCTTGACTAAGAAAGATGCAATCCGAGAAACTGAAATGGCCTTAAGAATGAAAACTCTGAGTAAGCTTTTTAATTGGTTGGGGACCATTATACTTATCTTAGTTATTGTTTACATGGTTCTGGAAAATCACGGTTTAAATGTAGCACCACTTTTAGCTGGTGCTGGTATTATCGGCTTAGCGTTCGGATTTGGAGGCCAGTATCTTATCCGTGATTTAATAAACGGAATTTTCATTTTAATAGAAGGACAGTATCGCATAAACGATGTTGTAAAAATAGGTAAATACGGCGGACTGGTCGAGGATATAAACTTAAGAATTACAACTTTAAGAGACCTTGAGGGGAGAGTTATTATTGTTCCAAACGGTGAAGTAAAAACAGTGGTTAATTACACAAGAGAATACGCACAGGCGCTTTTAGATATAGGTGTAGCTTATAAAGAAAATGTAGACCAGGTAATGGATATAATTAAAGAAATCGGCAAAGAAATGAGAAATGATAAATATTTCGGCAGACTCATCCTGGGGGATGTTGAGATGTTCGGAGTGGATGACTTCGGAGATTCGCAGGTAACAATCAAATTCCGCATGAAAACGCTCCCC
>JABMRN010000133.1 GCA_013202515.1 Candidatus Omnitrophota bacterium
CAAGGGATAATGATTGGGTTATAGTCAGCATGAAAGACGATTTCGCCCGCATTTTCGAGGAAAAATAATAGCGATTATATGAAAAATAACGTTTTCGACATCCTGGGAAAAGATACAAAATCTTTACTTGATCATAAATGTACTACTATCCCAAAGAAAAATCTTCATTTGCCGGGTCCGGGTTTTGTAGACAGGATATTTAGCATATCTGATAGATCAGAAAAGGTTTTAAAAAACCTAAAAAGGCTTTTTGGTCACGGAAGACTTTCTGGAACAGGATATCTTTCGATTCTCCCGGTTGATCAAGGCGTGGAACATTCTGCTGGTGCCTCGTTTGCTCCCAATCCTATGTATTTTGATCCGGAAAATATAGTTAAACTTGCAATCGAAGGGGGATGTAATGCCGTTGCCTCAACATTGGGTGTTTTGGGAATGGTCTCAAAAAAATATGCCCGTAAAATTCCATTTCTTCTTAAACTGAATCACAATGAGCTTCTTACCTTCCCCAATTCTTACGACCAGAGAATGTTTGCCTCTCCTGAGCAGGCCTTTGATATGGGCGCTGTTGCGGTTGGTGCGACTATTTATTTCGGTTCAGAGGAATCCAGACGCCAGATAGAAGAGGTATCACGCGCCTTCAGACGGGCACATGAGCTGGGCATGTTTACGGTTCTATGGTGTTACTTAAGAAACGATGCATTCAAAAAGGATGGCGTTGATTATCATACCTCTGCCGATTTAACGGGCCAAGCCAATCATCTAGGCGTTACCATAGAGGCAGACATCATAAAACAGAAATTACCAACAAATAACGGTGGTTACACAGCAATAAATTTTGGAAAAACCAACCCACTTGTTTATGAAAAACTTACCTCTAATAACCCTATAGATTTGACGCGTTATCAGGTGGCAAATTGCTACATGGGAAGAGCGGGATTGATTAACTCAGGCGGTGCATCCGGAAAAAATGACCTCCAGCAGGCAGTAAAAACAGCAGTCATAAATAAAAGAGCAGGAGGCACGGGGCTTATTTCCGGAAGGAAAGCTTTTCAGAAGCCTATAGAGGAAGGAATAAAACTGCTTAACGCTATTCAGGATGTCTATCTCACCAAGGAAATAGACGTTGCGTAAAGCGGCGCTCTACTTTGCCTTTCCCTGATCTGCAACAGATTTCATCGCGCTCTTAACCACATCAGGATCCCCTAAATAATAATGTTTTATGGGTTTTAAGTCTTTGTCTAATTCATAGACAAGGGGTATTCCCGTTGGGATATTAAGCTTTACTATTTCTTCATCAGGAATCTTATCTAGATATTTCACTAGCGCCCTTAGGCTGTTTCCGTGGGCAGAGATAAGAACCTTTTTCCCGGATTTTATTGCAGAGGCCATGGTATCGTGCCAGTAAGGAAGAAAACGGTTCACGGTATCATGCAGGCATTCAGTAGCCGGGACATCCTTTTTATCAAGATCTCTGTATCTCGGGTCGTGGGATGGGTGGCGTTTATCGCTTTTTTCAAGTGCGGGAGGCTGAACATCATACGCCCTTCTCCATAAAAGAACCTGTTCATCCCCGTATTTTTTAGCTGTTTCAGCTTTATTAAGTCCTTGAAGCGCACCGTAATGCTTTTCGTTTAGACGCCACGATCGTCTGACAGGTATCCACATTAGATCCATCTCATCCTGGGCTATCCAAAGGGTCCTTATAGCCCTTTTTAGCACTGATGTATATGCGATGTCAAAGGTGTAGCCTTCTTTGAGCATAACCTTTCCTGCGGTATGTGCTTCCTCTACTCCTTTCGGCGAAAGGTCTACATCTGTCCAACCGGTAAAACGATTAGATTTATTCCATACGCTTTCTCCGTGCCTCAAAAGTACAAGTCTTATATTTGCCATGATATATCTTACCCCCTTCTTTTGCTTTCCAGACATAGTTTACTATATAAAAATCACCATGTCAAAGAGGATCAACTATATGTTTGATTTAGGACCACCTAGGTTATATAATGCTAAACAAAGCATCGGGAGGTATGCATGAAGGATCTTTGTGAAAAGGCAATGGCCAAAGGCCAAAGAATTGATTTATCCGGTTGCTCTTATGGTGAAACCACGGGGTGCTGCCCTTTTATAGAAAGACCGACAAATTACTACTATTTTCTTGCGGGGTTTGTCAGAATATTAAAATTAAAAAATATACTGGAAATAGGTACGCATTTCGGCGGGGCCATAATGTCGATGGCAAGGGCTATACCTAAAAGGCATATCTCGAGAAGCACTCTTGTAACCATTGATGTTACTTATAAAAATGAGGATGGATTTAAAGCCTATCCTTATATTAAAAGAATATTTGGGGATTCATTGAGCGATAAAACTGTTAAAGAAAGCATAACTAGCTTTACCGATCCGATTGACCTTTTATATATTGACTCTGTGCACGAATGCGGGCATACTAAAAAAAACATAGATATTTATGCCGGGGCCCTCAATCCAAGATATATCATACTGGATGATATACGGCAGTGTGATTCAATGCAGAGGCTCTGGAGCGATTTAGTAGAAGATTTCAAAAATAGGGCATTTGATGCTTCCGATATTAGCATAAGAAAAGGGGCTGGCTTCGGCGTAATTGAATGGCGAAAAATCTAAAAACATACTCATGAACTGGAAATTACCTTATTTTCTTAGCCTTATTGTAATAGCTGTTTCCACGACGCTTATATATCATAAAACTCAGCAAGCGGATATAAACTATTATGAAGGTCACAGGTACTTTGAAAAAGGTGAGTATGATGAAGCCATAGAGCACTATAAGAACACCATCTTGGTTAAGACTTCATACTTTGATGCTCTTAGGGACCTGGCTTATGCATATCAGTGGACTGACCAACATGACAAAGCGATAGAATTTTTTAAGCAGGCACTTGTCATTAAACCGAATAATGTAAAGCTACAAATCGCCCTTGGCGAAACATATGCATGGACGGATCAGTATGAAAAATCTATAGATATTTTTCAATCGGTTTTAAATAAAACAAACGATATAGAGGTAGCTAAAAAAGTGGCCGAAGTTTATATATGGAATAAGCAATATGATATTGCCGAATCAGTAATAAGAGACGTTTTGAAAAAAAATCCTAAAGACTCAGATGCAGAATTGCTTTTAGCCAGGGTATTACAGTATACTGGCCGTACAAAACAATCCATAATGCTGTATAAAAAAATATTAAAGCAAATAAAAGAGAGAAAATAGCAAATATATGAAGAAGATTATTGCATATATCTTATTGGTTGCCATACTGTTCTCGTTCGATGGCATTTGGGCAAAGAATGAGCCCAATGATAAAGAAAAAGAAATTCGAGCATTTTTAGGAGAGGCATATATTGCGGATGAGGATTACCAAAGTGCCATAGAAGAATACAATGAAATTCTAAAAGAAGATCCAAAAAATGTGAAAGCCCGTATTGGCTTGGCTGATATATTGAGCTGGGAAGGAAAATTCAAAGATGCAATTAAGTTGTATAGAGAAGTACTTCGGGACGAATATGATAGAGAAGCAAAGAGAAAGCTGGCAGATGTTTTAAGCTGGGATAAAAAATATAGCAAAACTATTTTTCTATATAACGAATTGTTAGATGAAAAATATGATAAGCGTATAGCATGTCAAAAGGCACGAGTTTTGGGCTGGTGGAAAAAATACGACGAATCTTTAAAGGCCTATAGAGATGCGTATCGTAAAAGCAAAGACGAATTAATCGCCCTTGAAATGAGCGCAAAAGAAGCATATTGGAATAGCCGCGTAGAAGAGGCCATAACAGCTTACAGCGAACTCATAGAAAAAGATCCCGAGAATGTAGAGGCGATGTTTGATTTAAGCCAGATTTATTCCTATCAGTCTATGTGGAAACAGGCTACAGGCGAATACGAAAAAATTCTCGAGGTACATTCTGGAAACTTTAGAGCTAGAGAGGGCCTTGAAAAAGCCGAGCTTATCTCAAGCCATATTTTATCAAATACAGCGTATGATTATTTTGAGGCAGACAGCCCATCAAGGCACAATGACATAAGGCGGCACAGCAGTTTCGAAGAGGTAAGTGTTCCTATAAATGACAGCCTCAAAATTACGGCCGCTACTTATTTAACAACAAGATATTTCAGGGATTTTAACGATGTATTTGAAAATAACGATGCAATAAAGGCTGTTTTTGTTAAAGGACCCGATTACAGAATCGAAGGATTTTATTCATTTTTTGCATATAACAAAGGAATTAAAGCAATGCATAACTTTGGTGGTGTCTTCGATGTCAGAATTTTTGATATCGGAACGGCCAATTTTTCTTATGAGAGAGAGCGGCTTGAGAATAACTCAACGGTTATAAGAGAGCATTACTATAGGGATAGATTTAAAGAAAGAATTGATATAGACGTAAATAAATGGCTTAAGCTCGGAGCAGATTTTATCTTTGCATATTATTCAGACTACAATTATAAAACGGAACCCGGATTTGATTTACTTTACTTTTTTTCTATTGATCCTTTGAGGTTTAGCGTGAAATATAGGTATTATTTCCGAGAATTTAGCGAAAAGGAAGATCAATACTTTTCACCCAAAGGTTTTACTGTAAATAAGATTACTTTGAATTGGAGACATTATCTCAATAAAGAGGAAGTATTTTTTGGTGCCAATGATCTTTATTACGATTTAAATTATGAGGTGAAAATAGATTCCGAAACCATTGTTGGTCACGGATTTTCCGGAGAGTTGAATTGGGATATAAACAAACGGCTCAATATCAATGTTAAGGGAAAGATACTGAATTCAAGCGCAAATGTTTACAATGACAAAAGCTTTATAGCATCCGTAAAGTACTACTTCTGATAATATGAAAATAAAAAAAAGAGATCTCGTAAATGCTTTGATCGTAATGGCGCTTATGGCCATTTTGGTATATGTTATCGTCAGAACGGCACTTTTTCTGTTTGCTGACTATACTGGTATAGAGAAGATTTTTTCGATTCTACTTATTTTGAGTGAATTTTTTATACTTATACATGGCGCTGGATATGTACTGAATATATTCAGCGCGCTTGAAGGAAAAGAGCTAAAGTTAAGCCGTCCCTATAAGGTTGACCAAAAATCTTCTGTTGCCATACTGGTTGCTGCACGCCATGAGCCTAAAGATGTTTTGGAAAAAACATTTATAACAATAAACAATTTACATTATGAAAATAAAAAAGTGTATTTTTTAGACGACAGTTCTGATGAAAACTTTCTAAAAGATGCCGAAGATCTTGCAGAAAATTATAAACTTGTTCTGTTTAGGCGCAAGGAGCGTCACGGGGCAAAAGCAGGCATTGTAAATGATTGCTTGAAGACGTTGGATCAAAAGTATATTGTCATATTTGATGCTGATCAGAATCCTATGCCAGAATTCCTTGATGTTTTAATACCTATCATGGAGGACGACGAGAAACTTGCATTTGTTCAGACACCGCAATTTTATTCAAATATAGAGAAAAACAGAATTGCCAGAGGATCTGCTTTTCAACAGGCAGTTTTCTATGAATATATTTGCGAAGGAAAGAGTTCTAAGAATGCCATGTTCTGTTGCGGCACGAATATTATTTTTCGAAAAGATGCCCTTATTGAGATCGGCGGCTTAGACGAATCAACCGTCACGGAAGATTTTGCAACGTCTGTTAAATTACATAGTCGCGGATGGAAGTCGCTTTATTATAATCATGTATGTGCTTTCGGTATGGGGCCGGAGAATCTTTCAAGTTATTTTAAGCAGCAGTTTCGCTGGGCAACCGGAACATTATCAGTTTTGAAAAAGATTATCTATAAATTCATAACGCGGCCATTTTCCCTTAAGCCGCTGCAGTGGTGGGAATATTTTCTCTCAAGCTCCTACTACATGGTGGGTATTGCTTTTTTCTTTTTGATGATTTGTCCGGTCATTTATCTTCTTTTTAAGGTGCCGTCTTTTTTTGCAAAACCCGAGATTTACTTTTTGGCATTTTTACCGTATATAGTTCTATCAATGAGCGTTTTTTACATGGTATTAGGTACGCGAAATTATACTATGAAAGACCTTTTCTTAGGTCAGCTTCTTGGTTTTTCCGCATTTTCCGTCTATATTAGGGGAGCGATTTCTGCTTTACTCGGAATAAAGGTGACATTTGGAATCACAGAGAAAGGCATCGGTCAAAAAATTTCATATTTTAAATTTTGGCCACAATTTATGATGATATTTTTAAATTTTACGGCCCTTGTTTGGGGCATAAACAGATACGCAATCGAAAGAAATGGGGCAATTCTGGTAAATACTTTTTGGGCCCTGTATCACTTTATTTTATTGTCGGGTATTTTCTATTTGACCGAGGAAGACAAATGAAGAGAATTTTAATATATGCAACTATATTTTTTTTGCTGCTAGGGGTTATCGTAGTAATTTTTAAAAAGGATAAAAAGGACTATTGTCTTACAGGGGCTTTTCTGGCAGATAGGCCTAATCGAATAGATATTACCGATTTTAAAAGAAACTATGGAAAAAACCCATTTTTTGTAATGATTTTTATTGATTGGAGTAATTTTGTAGACAAGCAGATTTTGGAGGATGTTTACTCAAGTAAATGCGTTTTAATTATCACATGGGAACCGTGGCGGGCTGATAGCAAAGAAGGTATAGATTTTGAAAGAATAATAGATGGCAGCTATGATGATTACATTGCTTCTTTCGCCAGGTCGTTAAAAACTATATCTGGACCGATTTTTCTAAGGTTTGCACATGAGATGAACGGAGATTGGTATCCGTGGTCAGGGATAACAATAGGCAGCGACAAATACATCAAGGCCTTTAGGCATATAAAATCTCTTTTCGATAAAGTTGGTGCAACAAATGTTAAATGGATATTTTCCGTGAACTGGCAAAACGTTCCTCTTGAAGGCAATGATTATGAAGACTATTATCCAGGAGATAAATATGTGGATTATGTGGGTATAGATGGCTATAATTGGGGTGACACAAAATCCTGGAGTAGGTGGTTAAGTTTTAGCGATATCTTCTCGAGTATTTATAAACGCATAAATAGAAAATTCAATAAACCTATACTTATTACCGAATTCAGTTCTGCTTCGAGCGGAGGCAATAAAGCACTTTGGATAAAAGATGCCATCTCAAGCATAAAAACAATGAAAAAAATAAAAGGATTTGTTGTTTTTAATGTTGACAAGGAAACCGATTGGAGTTTTCCTCCAGAAAGTGACTGGGGAAAAGAACTTGAAAAGCAGCTTAAAAGCCCATATTTCAAAGACAAGAATTCGATATAATCAGACGAAGGAATTGTTTTAAATATGCTAGCAAAACATGTTTTATTGGCGTCATTGCAGAATGGCCTAGAGGCTGAAGAAAAGGCCATTTCGATTTATACCACACATCTTAAAAGCGCACTTTTTTGGACCGAAATTGATAAAAAAGGCGCAGCTTTTATTAAAGAGTCCCTATCGAGGCTGGCGAGCGATTCGGAACGACATAAAACCATTATAGAGTCCCTAATAACAGAAATACGTAAGGATTCGAGAAATGCTTTCTAAAGAGGATTTTAAAGACTACTTGAGGCAGCTTTCTTTTTTTGAGTCTAACATGTTTTATCTTTATAGAACATGTTCCGATAAAGTGGAAGATGGTCACATCAAGGATATATGTAAAGACCTCGCTACGCAGGAAGCCGTGCATGACCTTATTGTAAAGAAGATATCCAAAATATTTAAAACTTTAGAGCAATAAGAGGATCAATTTTCTGAATACCTATGTTTAACGATATAATCTTATCAATAATACAGTCAGTAACTGAATTTCTGCCCATTTCTTCCTCGGGGCATCTAGCACTTGCTTCAAATTTGATTTCAGAACCTGATCTATTTTTCTTCACCATCCTTCACCTTGCGTCATTGATAGCAGTGGTTATTTTTACAAGAAAAGAGATTAAAGAACTACTGTCTTTTAAGGCCCAATA
>JABMRN010000134.1 GCA_013202515.1 Candidatus Omnitrophota bacterium
ATGCTGACGTTCGCGGAATTTTCGTAACCCTTTGCAACTACTTGGCTAACAAACTTATTAGGTCCACTACGCGGCAAGAGTAGCCCCATTCGTTGTCGTACCAGCCAACAACCTTAACCATATTATCAGATATGGTCATTGTGGATTTTGCATCAAATATGCAGGAATGGGTATTTCCTATAATATCTGTTGAAACAAGAGGCTCTTCTGAATATTCCATGATACCCTTCATGGGACCTTCTGCAGCTTTTTTCATAGCAGCATTTATCTCATCAGCGGACGCTTCCTTCTTCAGAACTGCAACAAAGTCTGTTAATGACCCGCACTTTACAGGAACCCTGACAGCCATGCCGTTTATCTTTCCTTTTAGCTCCTTTATTATCTTACCAACTGCTTTTGCAGCGCCGGTAGTGGTGGGTATTATGTTTTCGGCAGCTGCCCGTGCCCTACGTAGATCCGTATGCGGAAGATCGAGAATTCGCTGGTCATTGGTATAAGCATGGATCGTAGTCATTAGCCCCTTTTCTAAGCCAAAGGTATCGTTCAATACCTTTACCATCGGAGCTAGGCAATTTGTCGTGCAGGAGGCATTTGAAACTATTTTATCGGATGGCCTAAGATCTTCTGTGTTAACACCAAGCACTATCATGTTGTCTATTTCGTCTTTCGCAGGAACCGTCAATAAAACCTTTTCTGCACCGGCTTTAAGGTGAAGGGATATCTTCTCTTTTGTTCTAAAGACACCTGTCGATTCTATGACAACCTGTGCCCCTTCTTTCTTCCATGGAAGCTGGGAAGGATCTTTTACGCTTAATATATCTATTTCCTTACCGTTTACGATTATTGATTTATCGGTAGCCTTTACTGTACCCTTAAACCTTCCGTGCGTGGAATCATACTTTAAAAGGTGCGCGAGAGTCTTCGCATCCGTCAAATCATTAATTGCTACAACCTCAAAGCCGCCTTTTTCAACCATTATCCTGAAAACCACTCTGCCGATTCGTCCGAATCCGTTGATACCAACTTTAATCGCCATTTTACTCCTCCTGTTTTTGACTACATCAATATCTGATTATTATTATTCAAGCGCACATTATAACACATATACAAATGTGCGCAAGAGATTTCTCGGAAAGAAAACACTCAATTATGCGCTAGCCCTTGCGCCTATAAAGTGTGATCTTTTTCTCAAGCGGCGCTGTTTTAAAATAATGAAACGACATATCCCCAGGCCGGTTTTCCCAGCGGATATCCGGGTAATTAAGATCTATTTTTTCGTATTTTTCCTTTATCTTTTTAAAATAAGCTGTCTCATAGAAGGCATCTGATGTCCAATAAGAACGAACAAATATCCATTCTGGATAATCTTCTTTCGTGAAATCACTGTCAATATTTAGATCCGTATAAAAAAAGAGGTGATTTCTGTTGAAGATACCTGTTTTTATAGTATCGTCCGGCTTGGCGTTATGTTTCAGATATTTCACTACCCCCTCTATAGGCCCGTCATAATCATGCGTTATCTCGTACAAAAATGAGAAAAAATAGCTTTTTATTTCTGCCTTTTTAGAGATCTTGCCAAGTTCCTTACCTATCTTTTCTCCTACCTCCTGACTCATAATACCCTTATCACTGGCCCAATCACGAACCTTAAGCATAGGCGTAGCAACAGGTTTTAGGATGACATAAAATAAAGAGGTATTAAGAAGGTTCGTCAGGCAAAGTGCCAAAATCAGTATTACCCCGATCACCTTATTCCAATTTAAAACCTTCACCAAAAGAAAGGCCTCTATGATGAAGAATAAAGCTACGACATGAATCAGGTACCTCACCATGTCTGCGTCAGCAAACCACAAAAAAATCCAGTTTAATATAATCACAAAACTCAAAAAGACCAATGATCTTTTATCCCTATCTTTTAAGGAAAATTTCAATTTCCTTCTAAAAATAAAGATGCCCGCTAAAATTACTATTAAGACACGATAAGGGAAAAAATAGGCATTAATTTTGCTGAGATAGAATTTTGCGTTGTGAAAGAGCGCTTGAAAAGTGAATCCTCCTCCCTGTTCCCAAATCTTATAAATAAATGCCCAAGGAAGGGTTAGGCAGAAAATCCATATATAAAGAGTGGTAAATTTTTTAAAAAGACTACGATTCTTCTCGATAAAAAAGAAATGGATGAAAAGCGATCCTAATACCGGTATGAAACAGCCATAATTAGCCTGAAACAGAAGAAAAGAAGACATTATAAACAAAAGAGAACTATAACGCCTTTTCTCACGAAACCTAAAATAGACGATCAAAATAAGAAGCGTAAAAAAAATGGTTAAACTATAATAGCGCGACTGTCTTAAATGGAGAAGAAAAGGAACGCATGTTGCGGCAATAACTACGCTAAGTCGTGCTATTAATTTGTTCTGAAAAAGACGATATCCGAGCGCATATATAAGATAAAATGAAAAAAGCCCAAAAAGTGCAAATAAAACCCTTGCGCTTATATTTGACTCGCCGAAAGCAAGGAAGGACAACGCGCAAAGATAGTTCTGAAGCCATGGCTGGGCAACGTAGGAATTGCCTATACCGTATGTCTCATCCGTAACTACAAGAAAATTTCCAATTAGCGCCCGCGGATAACCATACTCAAGCACACTTTCCGATAAAACGGCTGTCTGAACTTCATCATGCCACAAATACTGGTTTCCCAGGTTCCAAAATATTAGAAAAAGTAAAACCGGCGTTATAATTAATAGAAACGGGTCTATTTTGCGTATCCTAGATATCATGCCACCTTCTCTATTTCGACAGTCATAAACATCGAAATATACCTATTTAAGGGCGAAAGAAGTATCTCAAGAGCCCTTATGGTTTTATAGCTCCAGGAAGGTAATAGCTGTATAGCCGTAAGGCCTCCACTTATTAGAAACCTAAATGGTGTATGCAGCTTTATCTTCTTGATTTTAAGCATTGGAAATTCCTTCAGAAATTTCTGCTTGTCACGGTAAAAAACAATCCACGGAATAGCGCTGTTACCACCTGAAAGCCGGCCATTCTCTTTGAAGCCCCAACTCCCATGTATATCAAACTGTTCGTGGTGAAAATTGATGTGGATGAACCTATTCCATGGAGTATTCGCTGATTCAACCATAACAACCTTACCGCCGATTTTAAGGGATCTTGCAAGCTCTCTGAAAAAAGCACGAGAGTCTTTTAAGTGATGTAAAACATTTATCATGAAAAAAGCATCAACCGTGTTATTCTCGAAAGGCATATTCAAAGCAGAAAAGTGCCTGTCTATATGGGGTAGCCTAACAACGTCAGAGGTTACGACATTGGGTATAACATCCTTTATAAACCCGCCGCCGGAACCTAGCTCGACTAATAGTTTGGAATCCGTATTCCCATTTAGCGAACCACAGAATTGTTTATAAAAATCGCGGTATAGGTTCTTAAGGAATGGCTTACTCTGAATAATCTTGGCGTGCAACAAAGTGGTACTTGCATCATTTAAATCAGTGATTTCATTTGCTTCGGGCAATTTAAGCCAGTCGGGTATTGTCATTTTGCACGAACCCACGAAGTGAAATAATCTTTTGCAAACGAGATGAAAAACAGAATTTCTCTCGGTGATTTAATTTTAAGGAGCGTTTTTAGGATCTTGCGGGGATCGAGATAAAAAGATTTAACCATGTCCTTCCTAAGCTCCATTACTTCATTAGCAGATAGCTGAGGCGTATTTATAACCGAGAAATTCTGCTCGAATATTGACCAATCGCTAGAGGAAACCCATCCTTTATTTATTGTCTCTTCATAAAGACTAGATCCCGGAAAAGGAACACTGCAGTAGACCTGAATGTAGTCTAGATCCAGTTTTTTTAGAAAATCCTTGGTTTTAAGAATATCTTCCCTTGTTTCGCCAGGGTATCCTACTATGACATGGCCAGTTACCTCTATGCCTGAATTTTTCGTCAAACGTACTGCCCTTTCAATATCGGAGAGTTTTGTATTCTTTTTCATCAGGTCAAGCACCCGCTGGGTCCCCGCCTCTACGCCGTATCCTATCATCCAACAACCAGCCTTTTTCATTTCCCTAAGAAGCTCTTCGTCAATCATGTCTACCCTGCCGTTACAGACCCATTTAACACCCGGTGCTTGGCGGGATATTTCCTTGGAGAGATCATAGATATGCTGCCTGTCTGAAATTGAATTTTCCGACCAGAATAGAAAATCATTTATTCCGTATTTTTCCCTAATGTATTTAATCTCAGAAGCAATGCTTTTGGGAGATCTTAAGCGAGGTTTCTTGCCATAAAATACACCTGCCGCACAGAACGTGCACGGATAAGGACATCCCCTTCCTGTCAAAACCAAAAGAAACGGCCTGTTTGTAATGGGTAATCTATAGCCTTTTAAATTTACAAGGTCCCAGGCTGGATATGGAAATTCATCTAAATTCTCAACGAAAGGTCTCTTTTCGTTCCGGATAACCCGGTTATTCTCCCTATACACTAAAC
>JABMRN010000135.1 GCA_013202515.1 Candidatus Omnitrophota bacterium
ACTGCTTGAATATATCTATGTAACCGGAATGCATAACAATAGGATTAGCTTTATCTTTATTTTCCGATCCGATATTTCTAATTCGACTCGCTCCGGAAGGCGTCGCTTCATCACCTTTCGGTGGCTGTTTGAGGTGGTGCCTGTCCCTACCCGGCCAGAGCCGATTATCTGGCAGCATGTCGCCGTGCTTTGCCCAAGCAGTAGACTTCGACAAATGGTTACCATCTTCATTTTTGCTAAAAGACACTATGGCCGAACAAAGATTTCCCTCTTTGTCAAATTCCTGAAATTGCTGCGGGATTATATTGCTCCAGAAATCCGGATTAGCTACCATTACATAATAATTTCTGGCGCCTTTTGACTTAAGATACTTCGCCGTTTCTTCAACAAGAGCTTTTCCAATTCCACGATTTCCGTATTCAGACGCTACATACAATTCACCTTCCAGGCTAGCATCATATCTTGAGGCTGTTCGGAATCCCGGGGGGAACAGTGAATAGCTTATAATGCCTGCCGGCTCGCCGCCAACAAAAGCTGCAACGAATCCGAACTCACTAGCTGTATCGTTTCTTTTTAATCGTTCAAGATATTGCCTGCCGAGTTCAAGGGCATGCTGTTCATCATCCATATCATCTCTATCCATCGTGCTTATCGCTCTGTTATTTTTCACCAAAAACATGGATAACTTATCAAAATCATCCGAGCTTATCTTACTGGAATGATATATTACAAGGTTTTCGGGGACATCTCTTGGAAGTGCAATTTTTTCCGCCTGTAGGTTCGGCGCGGGGACAGGTGTAGCTTCGGCTTGAGAACCGTCCCTGGTTTTATCTGCTACATTGATTGTTTCTTCTATACTATAGTCCTGGCGAACAAGTTCTTCGCACTGAGATAAAGCTGATTCTGTAAAAGATGGAGTTGTGATAAACGGTAGCTTTCCGATATTCAAATAGTCAAAAATACTAATTAGCGTTGCCATCGCGAGATTGGCTATTATTCCAAAGCCCAACAGGAACGCCGTTGTCGAACCCAGAGGAGCAAGGGGTGCAAGCAAATGAAATATACCTGCAAGTAAGAAATTTGTGGCTGGCCCTGCCAGGCTCACAAAGGCCTTTCTCCATTTCCATGCCGGTAATTTCATGAGGTCGTTCAGCTCATATTCGATACCTACGGCAACGGGTATAGACTTGGCAAACCATTTTATTTTGAATCTGGTATCTTTCACACCCATCCAATTCAATGCCTTCTTGTGTGCAAATTCGTGGAGAAAAAGAGAAACGCCTCCAATACCTATTAAAGCGATTACCCCTAAAATACCTTCTATCAAAGTCAAAAATACATAAGGTGCGAAAAACCCGATTACCGCCGGTTCCAGGGTGTTGTTTTCTCTAAGAATCGCTTCTACAAAATCTATCTTTCCGTTTTTAAAAACGGCATACCCTGGATGGCCTTTTCTAGCGGAATATAAAATATAAAAACGACCTTCTATAACTTCTCTATAAAAAGCATCTTCGTTATCAAGTGACTTCGGATCGTGTGAAACAACAAGCTTTGCATCGTCAGGTTGCTCCATAGCTTGTAAAAATTTATTGATATCTTTTTCGTCATACCTATAGGTTAAAGACTTCCTAAATCTACCCTTCAGAAGTTGCTCTATTCGTGGATCATCTTGCTGCATGTTTTTGATTTCGTCTCGAGAATCTACATCTGCCGGGCCACCGTGTGTGGAAATCAGCCTCTTTATTTCCAAAGCAATAGGACTACTTCCAATAAATTTTTTATACAGTTCTAAATATTGTTCTCCAAATCGCTTTTTTATTGCCTCTATGTAAATTTGTGATTGATCAATGCCATAATCTTTGATCCTCTGTTTCGGATCAAAGATATTGTCATGATTCCCGAGGATATAATAAACGCTATCGGGATTCTTTATTTTGAGTCTCATTATCATATTCATAATAGCGATGGAATCGTTCATATCTTTTAACTTTTCTCGTTTCTTCAAACCGGGAACACCTTTTTCGCTAGCCGGATCATAATGAATAGCATCGCCCAAAATAATTAAAACTGCTTCATTGTCTTGTATCTTCTTTAATACAGTTTTGGTTTGCCCCTCTCTTTGGTGTGCTAAAATAGCTTCTAGATTATCGATTTGAGCATGCAAATCGCCTATTAAGATGACCTCTTTGTCAGCCAGTTTTCTTAAATCAACAGTTCTCCCATCTTGAAAGTTCCTGCTTTTAATCGCCTGCAAAAATTTCTCCATAAGTTTTTGCTGGGGTGATTTGGCTTCTTCCATAGGCAGAATAGGTTCAGGGACGTTCCTATACGGCTGCTCGGCCGCGCCTACTGTTTCCCCACCGAAGGTGCCTCTTTTAACTGCGTCCTCGGGTGCTCTTTCCCCCTTAACCGGCTGCCGGGCGAGGGATTCATTGCCGCGTTCAAGTGACGATAAATCTGCTTTAGCTAATGAAGCTACCAGTCTTATATCTTCCGCAGTACATCTTTTAAATCCTCTATAC
>JABMRN010000136.1 GCA_013202515.1 Candidatus Omnitrophota bacterium
GATGAACCCGACGCAGCTATGGGAGACCACTATGGACCCAGGAACGCGCACGCTTTTAAAGGTCACCATGGAGGACGCAGTCGAGGCGAACGAGATGTTCACTGTACTTATGGGCGACCAAGTCGAACCCAGAAAAGAGTTTATAGACAAGTACGCGCTAGAAGTCCGCAATCTGGACATCTAATCCCTATAAGTCCACACTTTAACAATGTTAAAGTGTGGACTTATAGGGAAGGAATAATTATATGTACACGCAGAATGAAAAGCTGATCCCGGTTTACATCGAAGATGAAATGAAGAATTCCTATCTTACTTACGCCATGAGCGTAATCGTGGGTAGGGCTCTGCCTGACGTCAGGGACGGTCTAAAGCCGGTTCACAGGCGAATACTTTATGCCATGATGGACCTTGGCCTGGAGCACAACAAGCCTTACAAAAAATCCGCAAGAATAGTGGGAGAAACTCTTGGCAAATATCACCCACACGGAGATACAGCTGTTTATGATTCCCTTGTCAGGATGGTGCAGGATTTTTCTCTCAGGTATCCGTTGATAGACGGCCAGGGCAACTTTGGTTGTTTCACAAAAGATATCAAAGTCCAACTTGCTGATGGCAGGGCGCTTGATTTTTGTCAGCTTATAAAGGAAGCCAAGAAAGGAAAGAGAAATTACGCTTTTACTTTTAATCATACCACTCAAAGCATAGAGATATCCGAGATTAAAAAACCAAGACTGACCAGAGAAAAAGCAAAGATTGTACAAGTTATTTTAGATAATGGCGAAAAAATCAAATGCACCCTGGATCACCCTTTCATGTTAAGAGATGGCACTTATAAAAACGCCAAAGACCTAAAGTCTCAGGATTCCTTGATGCCATTGTATACAAAGCTTTATAGCGGCAAAGATGGCCCTAATCTCAAAGGATATGAGACAGTTTATCAGCCAATTCATGGCAAGTGGGAATTTGTACATCATCTGTCAGATGCTTGGAACTTAGGCAGGGGAATCTATAAGAAATGTGCAGGCAAAATACGACATAACATAGACTTTAATAAATTAAACAACAACCCTGATAATATTCAAAGGATTCAATGGAGAGATCATTGGGGTCTTCATAGAAATATTACTCTTTGGCGTCATAAAAATGATTCAGAATATGTAAAAAAACTTGCAAAAGGAAGGGAAAGCTTCTGGGCTAATGCTAAAAATCGCCAGCGTGCTTCTAAGGTTCAGTCAGAGTGGAATAGGAAGAAATGGCAGGACCCTGTTTACCGGGAAGAAATGGCAAAAGTTCTTAAAGAAGCATGGCGGGATCCTGAATACCGCCAGAGAATGATAAAGCTGTCGAGCAAAAATCTAAAAAATAGATGGAAGAGAAAAGATTTTCGTGAGTTATTAAGCAAGTTGAAATCAAAGGAACTTAAAAAAAGGTGGCAGGATGAACAATATAGAGATTTTATTGCTGAGATTACTCGTAGGACATCGTTAAAAATATGGTCTGATCCTAGGCATCGGGGATACATGGCAGAGTTAAGCAAGGAGCGCTGGCAAGATCCTCTTTACCGGAAGAGGCAAACCAATAGAATAAAGAAACAATGGGAGGACCCTTCTTTTCGCTCCAAGTACCTGCCCAGCCATTTTAGCAAAATGGCAAAAGAGTTGTGGAGAAAACCAGCAACCAGAGAATTGCATAGGATAAAGGCTGTGTTGCAATGGCAGGATGAGAAATTCGCCAAGAAGGTCATAGAATGCGTGAGCAGAAACAATAGGCGGCGCTTGAAGGAAGATCCAGATTTGATGAGAAAAATGGCTGAAAAAGCAAAGATTTCTCTAAGATTAAAATGGAGGGATCCTTTATATAAGGAAAAGGTCGTTAAAAGTAAAATTTTAGGATTTGTAGGTAACCTTTTAAAAACACACAATATGGTTACGCCTGAGATATATGAAGAAATGAGGACAAAGAATGGCTTGCCCAGTATTCAAAACGCCCTGAATTATTTTTCTGATTTTCAAGAAATAGTTGATCAGGCAAAAACAAAACACAATCACAAAGTAAAAGAAATAAAATTTCTTACCAAACGAGAAGATGTTTATGATTTGACAATAGAAGGTACCCATAATTTTGCTCTAGCAAGCGGGGTCTTTGTTCATAATTCAGTAGACGGAGATGCGGCAGCAGCGATGAGATATACAGAATGTAGAATGGATTCCATAGCGGATGAATTGCTCGACGATATAGATAAGGACACAGTAGACTTTGTCCCGAATTTTGACGAATCCCTCCAGGAACCGAGCATATTGCCGGCACGACTGCCGAATCTTTTAGTAAACGGCTCGAGTGGCATCGCAGTTGGCATGGC
>JABMRN010000001.1 GCA_013202515.1 Candidatus Omnitrophota bacterium
CTTGTGTGGTTTGAAGTGGCAAGAACTGAATTTCTGAAATCCCTGGGTATATCCTATAGAGAGATCGAGGAGAATGAAGGCCTCGGATTGATGGTAGTAGAAAGCCGCTGTAAATATAGATCTCCGGTTACATATGATGATACTATTACAGTGGAAACCTGGGTTTCTGAAGTAAAAAGATCAAGCCTTGCCTTTGATTATAAGATAACCTTGAAAGATACCCTTGTAGCAGAAGGCCGCACTTATCATGTCTTTGTGAATAAAAAAAGAAAGCCCGTAAAAATTCCTCAGGGCTTTCTTGAAATTATCCAACCGATAAGCTAATCGATTTATGGTTTTAGTTTAAGGGTTATAAGGCTACCTGCCTTTTCCACATCTACAGCATCAGGCCTTATCTTTACTATCTTTACATTTAATACTTCTTGGCCCTCTCTAACTATACCGTTGTTTATGACTGCAAGGGGCTCGCCTTCGGCATACATGATACCATTCAGCGTGAGGCCGGAATTCCCATAGAAAGACCTTCTTATAACCTTAACTATATCATGTTTTTCAGTTGCTGGTTTTGGGGCGACACGACTCTGGCTGACAACAGGTTTAATCTCAAGCTCGTTTCCATTTATCCTTTTCGCAACCTTAAGTGTGCGTGATTCCTCACCCCTTTGGGGAGCCATAAGAAGCCAAACTGCCAATGCAACTACAGATGCACAAATTACCGCATAAACCCAAGGTAAATAATCTTTTACAAGTGGATGTACAGAAGCCTTTTCTGAATAGGGGAGGGCTGCGCTTTCAACTCTACTTTCGACTCTCTTAAAAGATTCCTTCTCAGCCTTTTTTAAGGCTTCTTGAATTATGCTCACTGAAGAACACCTTTTTCTTGCGGCTCTAGTTCCTCGAACTTGATTGATCGGCCTTCTATATCATCAACACTTGCCTGTATTGTATTTCCATCAAGTATCTTTGTGGATCTTGAGAATCCTTCAAGAAGGGACCTGTCGCAGACAAGATTTATAAGCCGCGGCACGCCTCTTGAATAGGCATAAATTTTATCCAAGGACTCATCTGTGAATTTTATGTCATCGCTTGAGCCGGCGACCTTTAGCCGATGATGTATATATGTTCCAACCTCATCTTTGTCGAGCGGGCTTATATGATACCTCACTGCTATTCTCTGGCGAAGCTGACGGAGCTCGGGTGCATTAAGCTTATCATTGAGCTGCGGCTGGCCTACAAGAATAATCTGAAAGAGCTTTTCTTTTTCTGTCTCCAAATTAGAGAGCATACGGATTTCCTCTAAGAGAGGCTTTTTTATGTTCTGCGCTTCGTCTATTATCAAGACGACATTATGTGCAAGGCTTAGTTCTTCAAGAAGAAACTGATTAAGTTGATTAAATAGCGTTATTTTATTTTTTATTTTTGGCGGAACGCCAAAATCGCCTAAGATTGCAAGCAATAGCTGCGTGCCAGAAAGGGTCGGATTAAAAATAAAAGCTGTCTTCGTAGAATCTGTATCAAGCTGATTTAAAAGGGCTCTGCAGAGAGTTGTTTTCCCGGCACCAATTTCACCGGTAATAGCAATAAATCCTTTTCTTTCCTTTATGCCATATAACAGATGAGAAAATGCATCTTTGTGGGTCCTAGAGAAAAACAAAAAATTAGGATCGCTGGTAACGTTGAAAGGCTTTTCTTTGAGTCCGTAGAATTCTCTGTACATCTTACTTGAAGTATACTCCCTAAATGCTGATTTTGTCAAGAGAGTAGTGTTTTGGGAGTTGTGGGGAAATAAGAACACATTATAATAGAAAAAGTCTCAGACCAAGCTATGCAGGAAGTTAGTAGAGCCATCAGAGGCGCAAACCCAGCAAGGCCCGAATTTATCGGACTTATAAAAAGCCATACCAATGAAATATCCAACGTACCGGAACTTTGTAAAACTATCGGTATGCCTATCATAGTATTTAAAAATGGAAATTGTAATTTGTATTCCATGAAAGTGGCGTTCATGGAAGCACTGAGGTTAAGATACAACGGCAATCCAGACATCTGGCTTTGTTATCTGGAGCCAGTAGCAAGGCTTTCCGTGGAATCAAGAGATGCCCTCAATGCGCGCCTCGAAATCGAAACAAAGGCATAATAGCTTTTTATATATTATTCTTGCATTTTGTAAATGCATGTTGTATACTTCGACAAGGAGAAAAATATGTGGAACGGAATTAACAGGAGAAAATTCCCGCGAGCAAATTACAAGTGCTTTATTCGCATAAATAGTAAAGACTCTGAGCACTCTATCTCTACGCAAACTGAGAACATAGGGTCGGGGGGAATCTGTGTTATTATAAAGGAGAATCTCGGACTTTTTCAGGGTGTTGCTCTAGAGATAAACATCGAAGATAAAGACGTAGCCATAAAATGCGCCGGAACAGTAGTATGGGTGGTAAAGAAACGCGCAGAAGATAAAAAAGACGGCAGCGCTTACGACACGGGTATAGAATTTGTTGATATTGACGATGCAAGCAGAATAAGGATTGAAAAGATCGTCGATTCCATATTAAAAAAACAAACACCGTCAGCTTGACAAACATATTCTTGTGTGATATACTTCGCATAAGAGTTATGTATAATATAATAATGTAAATAAAGAAGGGGGTGATTCGAAAATGAAGAAAGGTCTTATTCTAGTAGTAGCAATAGTAGCGGTAGTTTGCATGACAGCTAATGTATATGCACAAGATCCTGGCAAGAAGCTAGTAAGAGGTGTTGCTAACGTTCTGACAGGTTGGGTAGAACTACCAAAGAACATCTATCAGACAACTGTTGAAGATAATATATTATCCGGTTTGACGATCGGTCTCGCAAAAGGAGTCGGTATGTCAATCGTAAGAACGGGTGCAGGTATTTATGAAACAGTAACGTTTCCGTTCCCGATTCCCGAAGATTATGCACCAGTGCTGGAACCGGAGTTTGTCTTTAGCGAATAATAGTATTTGCTGAGACTAAGAATATAAGAGAGATAGGCTTTTGCCTATCTCTCTTTTTTTATCTTTGCATGCTACATAAAGTGCTTAATGTAAATTAACTTGATTTTTTGAGCTTCTTACTGTATTATAATAGTAATAAATACTATATCAATATATTACCATAAAATAGAAAGGGGTTGGATATGACCGAAAGAAGGAAGTACATGCGTTTTAATGCAGTGCTGGATGTCCTATGCAATCTTCTAGACAAGCCGGCTAATAAAACAAAATCATATCTTCGCAACCTTAGCAAAGAGGGATTAAGGCTCATAGGGAGGACCCCTTTTAAAAAGGGTTCGGCTATTGAGCTCGAAATGAAAATTCCCGGTGACAATATCCCTATATATGCCTTTGGTGAGGTAGCCTGGGCAAATGAAACAGAGCAGTCAGAATACGATGCTGGTATTAAGTTCACAAAGATAAAAAGCCACGATCGCCTGCGTATTTTAGACTATGTTTATGAAAATTGGGTAAAATCAAAAAAGCAAAACACTTGAAAAAAAGAAGGGACAAGATTACATTATGACTGCTGAAGAAGCTAAGCAAGGGGAAGAGAAGAAAAGCCAACCGCAAGAAAAACAGGAAAAGCCTGAAGAAGAAAAAGAGGACAAACCTAAGGACGCACCTCCCAAAGAAAAGCCTGAGCAACCAGCTCAAGCTAAAGAAGAAAAGCCAAAAGAAGACAAGCCTAAAGAGCAACCCAAGGCTGAAGCGACAGAAAAAAAGTCCGAAGAAGTTAAGCCTAAAGAAATAGAGAAACCTGCAAACTGTCCTGCCTGCAATAAGGTCCTTAAAAACAAATGGTATTATCGCAATAGAGCATATTATTGCTGCAAGGGCTGTTGGACGCAAGCCGACAAAAAGGTTAAAGCTGAAAAAAAAGAAAAAGAAGCAAAAGATAATGAAGCAAAGCAAAGCGCTGAATCCGCTGAAAAACCAAAAGAAGAAAAGCAACAACAAAATGATGCTAAATAGGCTATTCGATTCAGAACAATAATGGACTGCATATTTTGTAAAATAGCCCGGAATGAGATAAAAACTGAATACGTCTATGAAGACAGTGAAGTTATTGCCTTTAACGATATTAAACCTCAGGCTCCAGCACACATTATTGTGATCCCGCGAAAACACATTGAAAAACCAGATGATCTAAACAAAGACAACTCAAGAATTATGCAAAAATTGTATAATGCTGCGCTTAAAATCGTGGAATTGAAGAAATTGACTACAGATGGTTACAGGGTTGTCCTAAACTGCGGTAAGAACGCAGGGCAGGAAGTAGCCCACATCCATATGCATATACTTGGTGGTAGAAAATTCGCCTGGCCGCCCGGCTAGGCTAGTGGGAAAGAAAGCGGAGAATGCTATGGCTAAGCAAAGCGAAAGACGCAGAGAACCAAGAATAGCAGATGACAGGGTAGCTCTAAAAGTAAAAACAGACAAATTCGACACCTCAATAAGCCAAAGTCTCAATATAAGCGCTTCCGGTGTATACTGCAAGGTCGATAGAGAATTACCTCTTATGTCACGGGTAAAGATTATACTTATGCTTCCCTCAGATACAGTAAATAAAAAATCAGATTCCAACAAGATAGAAACCGAAGGCGTAGTAGTACGCGAGCATCCAGTTATAGAAAACGGTAAAATAATGCACTATGACGCGGCAATATTTTTTGACAACCTCACGCCGCAGCAGAGCCTAGCCATCAAGGAATATATACAGAAAAGGCCGGCATGATAATATTAATAGAGATTTTATTGATCCTTATTTTGGCGATGATAATGCTTACCCTCATTGTCGATGAAACAAATCATAAAAAGAGGACTAAGCACCTGGTTAAATTGAAGGGCTACTGGGATGGTAAGGAAAGAAGGCGCGTTATGCGTCATAATGTCAATCTTGATGTAAGATACAGCATAAACCATGCCTTCAAAAATACTACAAGTCGGGATATATCATCGCATGGCGTTGGATTGATTCTTGAAGAAAAGCTCGAACGCAAGACACCACTATCTGTTGAAATTGTGATAAACGGTAACAATGAACCTATCAAGGCAAAGGCCCGCGTAATGTGGGCCAAAGAGGCTTTTGATGAGGAAAAGTTCACGCCAAAGCGCCTATTTCATACTGGTATAAAATTCGTACGCTTTACTAACACGTTGCAGGAAAAAAAACTTTTTGATTATATAAGGACTCTTGAAAAAGATTCCCCTCACTATTGAAACCAAAAAGCGTGGATCCGCTGAAATTAATTGTCGGACTTCTTTCGAATCAACATCGCACCTTTTCCAGAGTAAGGGAGTTATTGGAAAGGAGGTATGGAGAGATAGACTTCGCAAGCTCGATTATGGACTTCTCCCACACACGATACTATGAGAAAGAATTAGGAACGGAATTAAAAAGAATTTTTTTTACCTTCAAGAAACCTCTAAAGTCCGAAAATCTGTTTAAGATCAAACTCCACACCAGAAAATTAGAATCCCTATTCCTTAACGAAAATAACCGCCAGGTAAATATTGATCCGGGCTATCTTGCCCTAGATAAGATGGTACTTTTTACAGCAAAAAATTATGGACACAGGATTTATCTTGGTCGTGGAATATTCGCAGAATCTACCTTAAAATACGAAAACAATACATTCGCTCCTTGGCCATGGACTTTCCCCGACTACAAGACAACTTCATATATTAAATTTTTTAATAAAGTCCGGCAAGCGTATAGAGAAGAAATATCAAGTAAACAAAAAAGAGTTAAGGCATGCGCATAAAGAAAAAGAGTATCCTCGTTATAGTATTTTCTAGCGTCCTTATATCGTTTGTCCTGATTGCAACACTGATTGGATTCTACCTCTATCTGAACTGGAAAGCAGATGTCAACAAAACCTCTTATTATAATTCGATTAGGGAGCTTAATGCAGCCCTTTATAAAAAATATATCGAGATATCGGATATAACATTCGAACTAGATAAAGAGTGGGATTTTTACAATAAGCCGATCATCGAAGGGCACATAAGCAACAGTTCTAATAAAAAAATATCTTATTTAAAATTACGTCTTACTTTATCGGATAAGGCTGGAAGGGTCTTATATATGGATGAGTTTCACCCTTTAAAGGCAAGGACATATTTCGGTGTTATTGTAAAATTGCCCGTAAGCTATCTTGCCCCGGGCGATTCTATATCCTTCAAGCACTTTTTGAAGAACTGCCCAGAAATCATTGTGTCGTATCTTGAGTTGAAGAATGGATTTGCTAAAACCAAAGAAACCAAAACCATCGATGTTCGATACAAGGTGGTGGAAGTAACAACGCAATGAAAACCATATATACATTATTTATCCTGTCAATCCTCTTGATAATGGCGCTTTTGGTCGCGTCCTTCGTTTACCTGGAAAAAACGTCGCATTGGGACTTTTATTACACAATAGAAGATGGTGGTCAGATAAGAGGGGATATTGAGATGGATGTATATCTTACGGAACAAAGCACCCTCTATAAATCCAGAATCCGCAATCCTTATCAAATTGACACAGGCAGGAAGCTCGTGAGAATGAACGTCGATAAAAAGACATCGTTTCTCAAGGATTATGAAGAAATATCGTTGACAGGCGGCATTAAGAAAGCTTTTTATTTAAAACGGCGGGGCAATGCAATAGACTTCCTTGCACTCGCAGAATCGGAATTCGCATATCTTGATAATGTAGAGGTAAAAAGAGATGCGCTTTTTTTTGATTCCATAAGCCCCGTAACATATATTCCTTTTATCAAATTATATAATTTTAGAAGGGGAGGATCTCAATCTTTTAATGCCATTCGCCGCGAAGGGGGCCTTTTGCCGCCTTCTATATTCATAATCACGTTTACCTCTATTAGAGACGAATACCTGAAGGTAAATGGTAGAAAAATCAAGACCGAATGCATCATCATAAAGTCAATCGTAACTGATCAGATTTATATATGGGTAGATAAAAAAAGGCATGACATAGTTAAAATCCATATACCAAAAAGAAACATCTACATCAAACCGTCAGCTGGACAAGAAAAATTTGATGTTCTAGAGTACTCACCAAAAGATGAGTACGGCTTCTCTCAAAAGATAACATTTGTTTCTGGCAATACTGAATTTAACGGTATTCTTTCCCGGCCAAAGAAGGAAGGCGTTTATCCCGCAATTATAATGATTCAAAACGAGAATGCAAAGGACGAAAATATTGCGGGTGTTTTCGCTGATTTAAGCGCCGATTTAAGCAAGAACGGATATGTAAGCTTTCGCTTCGTTCCCTCCTCCTCTGAAATGAAGCCGAAGTTTCTTTCTATATCTATTGAGGACGAGCTTGCATCCATTAAATCCGGCATTGACATCCTTGAATCGTTTAGGTTTGTGGATCCAGAACGTATCGGCATCATAGCTCAGTCGGATGTAAATTATGTCATTCCCACCTTCATAAAGAACGAGCCACGAATAAAGGCATGGATAATGCTCTCACCACTACGCCTTGTACCGGTAGTGGATACGGAATTGGAAATAGTAAAAAAGCTTATTAAGATAATTCAAAAACATGACAACGGATTTGAAGAAAGGCTTTCAAGGTGCAAACACGTTACCGTTCAGAAAGCAGAGGAAACGCAATCGAACTGGAAGAATATAATGGGCAAAAAGGTCTTTCTTAAGCGAGTCAGGGAAATACTGCACCTAAACGCTACCGATGAGGCACCAGATATATCTATTCCTATATTGCTACTGGAAGGCAAAAAAGATGGTTATTATTCGACTACTTATTTAAAGAGCTTGGAAGATAACATTAAGATACGCAAAAATAACAATAGCCTCTTTGTAGCATTCAAACAATTGAACCATTATTTAGCAGAAAGCGTTAAGAGTAAGACCCTGCGAACTCACTACGTTATGGACAAAGTTGTGCTCAA
>JABMRN010000137.1 GCA_013202515.1 Candidatus Omnitrophota bacterium
AATGCGGCCAGGGTTGCGCCCTCTGCGGCAAACAGGCAATTCCTGGAGTATCTGGTAGTTAACAAGCCCGGGCTCTGCGAAGAGGTATTTAAACATTTGGCGTGGGCCGGTTATATTACGCCTAAAGGCAATCCCGGGCCCGGCCGTAAACCGGTTGCATATATTTTTATTCTCGCAAACAAGAAGAAGGTATCCAGGCATGACATAAGGGATGTTGGCGCGTCTGCCCAAAACATAATGCTGCTGGCCCGGGCCCTCAAAGTAGGCACATGCTGGCTCAGCTCAATTAACAGGCCTCGCATACGTAAGATGTTAGGTATTCCGAAATACTTAGTTATTGATTCTGTAATAGCGCTCGGTTACCCTAAGATAAAGTCCGCAATAGCCCCTTTTAAAGGGTCAATCAGGTATTACCTTGATAAGAGGGGAAACCTGCACGTGCCCAAAAGGCCGCTTTCCGATATTCTTCATATAAATAGGCTCAGGAAAAGCTAATAGTTAAGCATTCAAAAAGCTTGTTATTTGCCATTGACAAGCCACTTGAAATCAGTATACTTATAGGTAAGTAAAGTAAAAAGCCATCAATCTCTAATGTTGGTGGGCTATTTTTTTAGACGGTTAATTAAGACTTAAACAAAGATAAAAAGGAGGAAGAAATGGAAGCAAGAAAAGTAGTAGCGTTAGTGGTAGCTGTAATGTTCCTGTGTTTCATCACAGTAGCACCTACAGGAATCGCCCATGCTGAAGAGTACGGGGAGTATGGTTCTGATGATGGTGGCATAATGGATGTCGACCCCGGATTTGAAGCGGAAAATCCAACGCCCATATATGAAGAGTATGGTGGAGAGTATGATGAATGCGATCCCGATCCTCCGATAGATTATTATGGTCCAGGCTTTGATGATCTAGATGATAATCCAGACAATAATTCTTGGATCCCGGACGATTATGAACCAGAGCTGGTACCAGAGCCGGTAGATGTGCCGCCAGACCCGGGTGATACGGGGATTTTTAATGAACTTATTCCTGACCCCGAGTGGGAAGCAGCAGAAGAAGAAGGATTGTATCAAGAAGTGCTGGAGGCAGAAGCAGAAGTAGCAGAAGCAGCAGCACTTGAACCTGTGGAAGAAGAGGAAGACCGGTGGTGGGAAGATTAGGAGTTCAATTAAAATAGTAGAATAGAGACGTTGTCCCTGCCTGCCGGCAGGCAGGCAAATCAATCGTGGTAATAGGGGACGTTTCTCTTTGACATAATCTTTTAGGTGACAAAACATTACGAGATGACAATTTCCACCTGTTTGGTTTAACAACATAAAGGAATTTCGACCCACCACGAAATTCCTGGTTTTACTGAGCAGGTGGTTTTTTTTGCTTGACAGGTGAACGAATGTTCACTATACTTAATGTATAGAGGTAAGGCATGGACACTAACACTTTAAGAAAGTACGCTACAGATATAAACGCCTTTTATATGAAGAATAGAAGGATGCCGTCATATTCGGAGATGCTTGACATCTTCGATCTTAGGTCAAAAAATGCAGTTTTTAAAAGGATAGCATCTATAGTTAAAAAAGGATTCTTGGAAAAAGACCAAAAAGGAAAGCTATTACCTAAAAGACTTATCAAGCCATTAAGGTTATTGGGATCGGTGAGTGCCGGTTTTCCGAGCCCTGCCGAAGAAGAGCTTCAGGATGTAATGAGCCTTGAGGATTATTTAATAACAAATCCCCAATCAACTTATTTATTAAAAGTAGAAGGCGATTCCATGATAAAGGCGGGCATTCACCATGGGGATTTGATCCTGGTAGAAAAAAACCGTACTCCGAAAACAGGCGATATCGTAATAGCACAGGTTGATAATGAATGGACTGTTAAGTATTTTGAACAAAAAGGTAAACGCGTTTTCTTAAAAGCTGCCAACGAAAAATACCCTACCATAATACCCACCCAAGAGCTCGTCATAGCCGGGGTAGCTATAGCAAGTATCAGGAAATATAAATGAAAGACAAGATTATCTCTTTATCTTCCTATCCCAGGGCGATAGCACACATTGACGGTGATGCCTTTTTTGCCTCCTGCGAGCAATCCAGGGAACCGTCTCTTAAGGGCCGTCCAATTGTAACTGGAAAGGAAAGGGGTATAATTGCCTGTGCAAGTTACGAGGCAAAGGCATTCGGTGTAAGCCGGGGGATAATGTTGGCTGAAGCAAAGAAGCTCTGTCCAGATTTAGTAGTTTTACCAAGCGATTATGAAACATACAGCATATATTCTGAGAGGATGCTCAGCATTATAAAGCGTTTTACGCCCGATATTGAGGAATTCTCGATAGATGAGGCATTCTGTGATCTCACCGGTTTAAGGCGTATTTATAGGAGTTCGTATCCGGAGATTGCCAAGAGGATTAAACACCAGATCCAGAAGGAACTTGATATTACGGTTTCGGTAGGGCTTAGCCTTTCAAAGACGCTTGCCAAGATCTGCTCACGGCACGAGAAGCCAAACGGCATTACATGTGTTCCGGGCCATAGGCTGCATGAGTTTCTTCAGGATATACCGCTTGATAGGGTATGCGGTTTTGGGCCAAATACAGTTGCCCTTCTCAATAAATGCGGCATTAAGACAGTGCTTGATTATGTGAAAAGACCACCCAGTTTTGCCGAAAAGCTTCTTGGTAAGATCGGAATTGAACTATGGCATGAACTTAAGGGAGGATATGTTTATAAATTATCCCAAGAGCCAAAACAGAAGCAGCTTTCCATAAGCAAAACCAAGACATTTATGCCTTCCTCAGGGGAGAGGGATTTTGTTAAAGCCAAGCTCCTCCGAAATCTAGAGTCAGCTTTTATCAAATTAAGAAGACATCGCTTAAGCGCTAAGGCCCTTACGGTGTATCTTAGGACGTCTGATTTTAGGGGTTTTGGCATGGAGGCCGCGCTAGACAGACATTCCTCATCAACTCTTGAGTTTATAGGTATATGTACTAAGATGTTTGATATGGTTTTTAAGGAGGGGTATAAATATAGGGCAACCGGGGTAGTGCTTTCCAAGATAGGTCCTGAGGGCGTTGATTCAAGGACACTTTTTGATGATCCTTTAAAAATAGAGCGCATGACAAACATCTCACAGGCTATTGACAAAATAAACCATGCATACGGCAAACACACAGTTCATCTTGCAGCTTCTGGTTCTGCCGGAGCGGGGAAGAGGCCGCACCCACGAAACAACCTTACTTGGCGCAAAAAGGATCTTTTGAAAGGCGAGAGCTTCAGGAAACGCCTCAAGATACCACTACTGAAATTGGGTTGACATGTCATATCACATATGGTATACTTGTAGCGTGATAAAGTAGTATGACATTTGTAGAGATAATATAGGGTAAAACCATGAAAAATGTTATATTGAGTGATAAGGAAAAAGTACAGAAGCTAATAAAGGAAGCGGGCCTCTCCATGGCTGAGATCTCCCGGGTTTTGGAGGTTTCTTATAATACCGTATATAGATGGCTCAATAAAGGGATTATACCGCATCCGGCACAGTCAAAGCATATAGACCAATTATTTAAAGAGAATATAGATATAGTGCCTGTAGTAGAATCGTTAAGGCATAAGCTTAAAGACCCTATAGAGCTGCTCAAGAAAAACAAGGAAATACGCAATAAATTCATTCTTGAAATGACCTACAATTCTAACGCTATTGAAGGAAGCAGGATGACCATAAAAGAAACCAAAAAAGCGATGGAGGGTAAGGTCGTAAGGGGAAAGGAGTTTTTTGAGGTTCTTGAGGCCGTGAATCATAAGAATGCTCTTATATATCTACTCGAAACCATCAAGCCTGGTTTTAAAATAACCGAAGAGTTTGTTTTAAAATTACACGGTATTATTATGTATGATTTTAATGACAAATTACCAGGTAAATATAGGACAGGTTATGTTAATGTGACAAATACTGAACTTAAAGTGCCATCAGCTGATATGGTGCCGGTTAAAATGAAGGCATTTGTAAAAGGCGCAAATAATCATGGTAGAGAGCCGCTAAAAAAGATAGCAAATGATCATTATGAATTTGAGGCAATTCATCCTTTTTTTGATGGTAATGGCAGAATAGGGAGATTAGTAATAACGGCACAGCTGCTTTCGCTTGGGTATCCGCCAGCCATAATAAAAGTAGAAGACAGGCATAGCTATTATCTTGCGCTTGCAAAGGGTGACTTGGGTGAATTTAGGCTCATGGGCCAGATGCTATGCGATGGTATTATAAAGGGATATGGGCTATTGAGAGGAGCTTAATATGAATGAGAAAGAATTCGAACAGATGGTGCTTAAGGCTATAAATGAGCTTCCGGAAGACTATGCCAGGAAGCTTGAAAACATAGATGTAGTGGTAGAAGATATGCCTGATATGGAGACTGCAAGGAAGCTGAAGCTGGGATCCAGGGGCCGACTTTTAGGCCTCTATCAGGGAATTCCTCTAAAGGATAGAACCCACTATTATGGCATGGTTATGCCCGATAAAGTAACCCTCTATAAGACCAATATTGAGCGTGTCTCTGCAGTAACAGGGAAGGATCTCTATGAAGAAGTAAAGCACGTTCTTCAGCATGAAATTGCCCACCATTTCGGTATCTCAGATCAAAGATTAAAAGACCTAGACGTTTATTAACGAATTAATTATTTTATTAGAAGACTTGCCAAAGAAGCGAATATATGATATAATTGCTTCATAAAATGAAGCGATTGGAGGCATGAAATGTTTTATATTTGGCAGCGAAAAGGATGGCCCCATTTTAAATGGCAAACTGAACGCTTGCTCAACAGTTTAAGCCAGGCAAGACTTCTTCAAGGTAAGCTATTGAGCAAAATTCGTTCTTTGGGGTTAGATATTAGCCAAGAGTCAAGATCTGATATATTAGTCGAAGAGACAGTAAAAACAGCTGCCATAGAAGGTGTGCGATTAGATGAAGAAGCAGTGCGCTCATCCGTTGCCAGGAAATTAGGATTGCCTACTGCAGGATTAAGACCACCTGACAGAAATGCAGAAGGCTTGATTGATGTGTTGTTAAATGCGACTACCAATTACAAGAAACCCCTTACCACAAGACGGTTAAAATCATGGCAGGCGGCGTTATTTCCAACAGGGTACTCGGGATTAACAAAGATCCGAACTGGGGAATGGCGCGGTAAGGAGCGAATGCGGGTGGTATCCGGCCGCATGGGGCGCGAGAAAGTCCATTTTGAAGCGCCTCCGGACAATAAAGTCGCTTATGAAATGAAGAAATTTATAGCCTGGTGGGATAAGGAGGCAAAGGGTTTAGATGGGTTATTGAGGGCTGCTATTGCGCATTTTTATTTTGTGACTATTCATCCCTTTGAAGATGGCAATGGCCGCATAGCCAGAGCCCTTACGGATATGGCATTGGCGCAGGATGAAAAAATGCCGAAAAGGTATTATTCGCTTTCTAGCAGGATAATGGCTGAAAGGAAGGCGTATTACGATATCCTGGAAAAGGTCCAAAAAGGCACGCTTGATATTACAGATTGGTTGGTATGGTTTCTTAACTGCTATACACGGGCAATAAATGATTCAAAAGTTGCTATATCTAAGTCGCTGCAAAAGGCCGCCTTCTGGCAGAAAAATGCCCAAACCATTTTAAACAAGAACCAGCAAAAAGTAATTAACCGATTACTGGATGCTGGGCTTGGTGGTTTTGTAGGTGGGTTGACTACAAGGAAATACGTATCTATAGCAAAAGTAAGCAGAGCTACGGCATATAGAGACATAACTGATTTGGTGAACAAGAAGATATTAGTTCAGCATAAAACCAAAGGGCGCAGCGTATATTATGAGGTGGTATTTCCGCATTAAATTAGCCGCTATTTTGTCATCTCAGACCAAAGATTAAAAGACCTAGACATATATTAATGTAGTGTTTTTGGGAGTTGTGCAGTTTATACCTTTTTCACAATTTAAATAACCATATACCCACATTTCTCTCTCACATAAGTTTTTCTCAATTATTTCAAAGTAATATGCAATAAAACGGTTGTTTTTTACGTTCTATATACTAGAGGGCAAAATTGACCTAACGAAGAGATGTGTCACTAAGTAAGATAAAGTAATATTTAAATTACTTTATTGTGACAAATAATACCTCCTATGATATACTTACATTGGAGGTGATAAACGGTGAAGAACGTATTTTCTATAAAGATTGAGAGATCGCTGATAAAGATGATAAAAGATTTTTGTGAAACCCACGGACTGAAGCAGGGATTTTTTGTAGAAAAAGCTCTGCGTAAACAGCTTGAGCGCGAAGAAATGATAGAGGATATTATCGAGATAAAGCAATTGCGCGCCCAGGAAAAAACCGCCGCAGACTTTTCCGAATATCTAAAGAAAAGAAAAGCATGAAATATCATCTCAAGATTATTCGTAAGGCTCAAAAAGACCTTGACATGTACGAAAAAAATAGATATACTTTTCCTTATGGTAAGGAAAAAGGGGCGTTTCAAGGCATATTTCCATATCATAAAGAAAGATGAAAAATGGGAGATTTTGATAAACACATAAAAATTGCGAAAGAGAAACTAAGAGTTACAAAAGAATCTTTTGTAAAAAAGGACCACACTGTTGTTGGTGATCTTGCCACAAAGGTGGGTGAGCAGCTTATTGAGGCTGGCATAGCAAGAAAGGGAGGGCATTTTGGAGACCACAAATCAAGGCATGATTATTCAAACAAAGAGTATCCAAGGTATATAAATGAAGCGATGAGAAGAATATGGTTTGCTTACGGCAATTTAGGCTACGATGGCGCCAATGGCAACAGGGCAAAGAAGGTAATGGAAAACCTTGAAATAATTATTAAATTCTTCGAAGAAAGGTTCGGGGTGAAGATAGATGAACAGAATACTTAAGAAAATAGTGAAAGGGCTTTTGACGATTGAAGACGTAAGGGCAGTCATTCTTTATGGAAGCTTTGCCCGCAAGGAAGCTACTTCAAGGTCAGACATAGACCTCTTTATTCTTACTACAGAGAAAAAAACAGAAAAAGACGTTGAAGACAAGATAATCAGGATTGAATCAGCAGTAGGAAGAAATATTCAGCCGACAATCAGGACATTAAAAGAGCTTAAAAAAACAGATTCGGGTTTACTGCAAAACATCTTTCAGGAAGGCAAGGTCCTTTATTTAAAAGAGCCGACTGACATACCTTCATTAATGTTATTAGAACAGAAGCCTCAGCTTATTTACTCATTCCAGCTAAGAAATCTTAACCAGAATGAAAAGGCAAAATTCAACAATGAGTTTTATGGCAGGAAAAAAGAAAAATACAGCTATAAAGGCATTTTGCGGGAGCTAAGCGGGCAGAAGTTATCAGCAGGATGTGTCATTGTCCCGCATGCCGAGAAACAAAAGATAGAGAAATTCTTTAAGAAGTTTAAAGTCAAGTTTGAGCAGTTAAAGGTATGGAAATAATACTATGTTACCGGAAAAAGGAAGCTACGACAGAAAGGTATTAGAACCTGAGAATATCCAAGTGTCTCCTTTGCATAGTCGACACGCTTCAAGCATGGGGGAGAGGCCCTCCATTCTCTACCGCCTTATTACCCCTTATCACTAACCCCATTAATCACCCTAATCAGCTCCTTGCAGGACCTTGCGCGGACTATGGAATCGCGGAGTTTAGAAGAAGTAAAGCACGTTCTTCAGCATGAAATTGCCCACCATTTCGGTATCTCAGACCAAAGATTAAAAGACCTGGACGTTTATTAATAAAGGGTGAGTTCTCATAATTATCAAAAACCTAACCACAAATACCTGGCCCCATATTTTTCCTTAATAACTTATCCTTAGTTATTTTAAAATAATATGCAATAAAATGGCCGTCTTTTACGTTTTATATAATAGATGGCATAGAATGTTGGATAACACTTTATATGTATAATTGTATTGACAAAAAGCCATACATAAGGTATATTTGTTATGGAAGAGGCTAAGGGCTCTTTTATCTGGGATCAGAGAAAAGAAAGAGTAAATACACAAAAACATGGCATAAGTTTTAGTATGGCTGCACAGGTTTTTAAAGATCCCAAAAGAGTAATCCTTATAGATTCTAAGCATAGTCAAAAAGAGCAAAGGTATTTCTGTATAGGAAAGGTAAGGAATAGAATCATGACCGTAAGGTTTATATATAGAGATGGTATAATCAGGATATATGGAGCAGGATATTGGAGAAAGGGGAGGGAATATTATGAAGAAGCATAAAATAGATAGAAATATGCCTATTGGTGAAATGACAAAAGTTAATGATTTTCTTCCACCCCCAGAGGAATTAATCATTCCTGAGCGTACGCTTAAAGTCACACTTAGGCTAAACGAATCCAGTATAGCCTTTTTTAAGAAACAAGCTAAGAAATATCACACTAAATATCAAAAAATGATAAGGTTCTTATTAGATAAATATGCTGAAAAGTACTCTGTATAGC
>JABMRN010000138.1 GCA_013202515.1 Candidatus Omnitrophota bacterium
ATGATTATAATGTTTGAATACGTTCCTAATGTAAGCTCTTTTAGCTGGCCTCGAGACATGGAAGCAGTAAAGGAAATGAATTCCATAAGACAAGGATATCGCCATGTTGACCTTGCTATTCGTCAACAGGGATTTCTAACTCAATTGGACGAAAGATATAAAGCCGATTGCTTGTTAATTTGCGCCACTAAACCCGTGTCTACTATAGATAAAACGGGTCAGACCCCTTCTGCCAGTGGCGGTTTAGGCAAATACCTGCCCATGTTCATTTTAGGTGTCCTCTCAATAGGCGCGCTCCTTACTCTACACTTCTTTGGCCTGGATATACCTATTCTGACCCCCGGGGTCGGACAGGTTGACGTAGCGCAGGCAGGCGGATGGGGCATGGGGCTGTTGGGTGCACTGATGGCGCTAGGTGCGGCAATGAAGGCGGGTGCGGAGGAGAACCAAGGAGCTGTGGAGCTAATTATCCCACAGATCGAAAAGATGCTGGGCCGTATTTCCCCCAAACAAAAGGCATCTCTAATTGCTGCCATAGATGAGCTTTTGAGCGAACCTGACGTGACTCCGGAGATGGTTACTGCTGTTTTCAGAAGAAGAAAATTAAATTTAAAAAGAGGGCAACACCGTATTATTGCTCAATATATCCTGGTTGCTCAAGAAACGTTTAATCCTGTTGCAGTTGAGGGCGAATCCGGAGACGGATCTCAAGCCGAATCTAAATCCGTCCCCGCGTTGAATACAACCCCGTACCAAGACTTAAAAGGACTTTCAGCAGGAAAAGTAGTACGAAAAATCATTGAAAGGTCTTACTTTAATTTATATGCAAGACTAGGCTTTGCTGTGGATGATCCAAGGGGGACTGGCGTAGAACTTCCAATGCTAAGCTCAGGCGAAGGATATGGCAAATGGCAACCAACACCCGTTGTATTTTTAGATGACGTAGTTAGATTCGCTAGAATTAGCGAAGGAGATAGGGTTTATGATTTCGGATCGGGAGACGGAACTGCTGCATACTGGTTTGCGTCATATGGTGCTCGTGTAGACGGAGGGGAACAGATGCTAGTGCCATTTACTATTTTTGCGAGAGTAAGGTTGATTTTTAGTACACTTATAGGAAGATTTCGTGTAGAAGAGGATTTTGACAGGGAAACTACAGATGGCGTTATATCAATATTAGAACATTTTTCAGAGCATGTGAATCTTCAGAATGGTGATATTTTTGAAGAAGATATCGATTTTTCACAATATGATGTTATTTACCTCTATTATCCTGAACCCGCAGATCCTGTTTTATTTTTAGAGCATTTAAATAATAAATTATCTGACCCCAAAAAAGGATTAAACCCGGAAGCACGCCTTATAGTTCTCAAACAAGGAATTACACGGGCGAGTTTAAATAATTTCGATTGTCGTTCATCGGAACTATTAAGCTTTCCAGGTATTATACCATCTATACTTTGTGAATATTCAATAAAAAGGCATCGGATAGAAGATGCTTCTGGAGACGAATCTAGGAACGGTTCCGGCCCCGAGCGTGAGACAGGTTCAAGCCTAGAGCCAGAACCGTCCCTAAGAAGCGATACTCTTCCTCCTGAAGCATCAGGCCAAAGGAGTCCAGGAGATTGGCATGCTCTTATTCGTAATGCAGATTCGGAAGAGACACAGCTGAGGGCAGCGCAGGATGCTAAATGGGAAATTGAAAACGGAAAAATAACAGAGGAAGATTTCGCTGAGTTGATAGAAAGTTTTATTGCTGATGAGCTTAATTATTCCGATAATGCACGTCATGTTTTGCGCCTACTCAAAGCAATTATACCGCATAATTATAAAGGTAAGGTTATTGTTATCGGTGGATCTGCGCTTGGATGGAAAGCTATAAAAAAGATTGTTGAAAGATTACCGCAGAATCACCCGCCAATTATCATAAACGAACACCTGTGTTTTTACAAAGGTAGTAAAGAAGACGCTTTAATTGAATTTATTGAATTTGCTAACTCATCCTCACGAAATGTTATAGAGTGCGATCGAACTGAAGATGCAGAACCGATGACTTGTTATCTAGAAAGGGATATGATTTTAGTTGGAGACAGCATAAGAATTGAAATTGATGAAAACGGCTATCCGGTTGCTCGTGGATATACCGGCCTAAGGAGTTCGGATTATAACGGATTAAGAGGATGGGTCAATGCATTATTTGCCTCTGCAGCAAGGCATTTCAAAACGGAAGTAATTGCTGTGGTGGTTTCAGGAAGTGGAGATGATGGTGCTGATGGGGCCAGGCTAGTTGATAAAAATGGAGGGGCAGTATTAGTTCAGGAAACACGACACATACCAGATGACGATACAACTCTTTATGTAGGTGGTATGCCTAATGCGGTTAAAGTATCAGGCGTTACACATCAGGTAGTCCCTATAGAAAATATGGCAGATGCAATCATGCGGCATGCTTCAGTTGTAAAGAAACCCCGCGGCTTTAGACCCTACATATCCATGTTTGCCTTAGGCATTCTCTCAATAGGCGCGCTACTTACTTTGCACTACTTTGGCCTGGATATACCTATTCCCACCTACACGGTGGGGCAGGTTGATGTAGCGTTGGCAGGCGGAGGGGTCATGGGGCTTTTGGGAGTGTTAATGGTATTAGGCGCGACTATGAAGGCGGGTGCGGGGGAGACATCAAGGCCTGTATCCGGTCAAGATATAGATTCATTTAATTATGTCAGCGGTAAGGTAAGGGAGCGAATGCCGTTTTTGGAAGTAGGTCGAGAAATATTACCGGGAGAGGAAGTTGGCCTTGAAGGGTGGACTGATAGAGCATTGCGTGAAGGCGTGGGAAGATTCGGCGAAGAAAATTATCATGAAAAGGCCCTTATAATGCGCAACTATGCCAGGGCAATAGTAGCTGTTACAGAAAATCCAATAGTGTATTATATCGGTTTAGGCTATAGCAGGGACCGCGGTATAAAATTTAATATAATTGAGCCGCTTTTAAGCACAAACTTTACTGAGCTTATTGGCGTGGAATTGCAGCAGCTTTCATATAGGGATTTTCAGGATATGGTTCGCGAACAATTAGAAGGCATTATCGACTCAAAAGCAGGAAGGCCGGTTGGCGATACATTAACGTTTTCTCGCATAGACAATAACACATATACTGCCGAATTTTTGTACGAGGGGAAACCAAGAAACGTTAAGGCGTATTTCAGATTCAATGCAGAGAAAGGCTATCCGGTTGAATTAGAAAACGGATATAACGTTTTAATAGATACGATCTCCCACAGCGATGCAGAGCTGCGCCATAAAATTATGTCACTCTTAGATGATACTGCCGGGTTTATTGTAATGCAAGGGTGTGATCTATCAACAGCCACACACTCGCGATATGCTGATGAAAAGGAATTCTGGCACGTCAATTTTGCATTTTTCAGAGGCCACACAGTTGACGAGTTTACATACGAAAATTTTAGTGAAATTAGTTCAAGAGTATTTTTTAGACTTGGAAAAAAGGTGTTTTGGAATGAAGACTACAAAAGGATGGGGTTACCACAGGAGAGGCCGGTCTTATTGGTAAAAAATCAAACAGCCGGGCTGTTAGGAAGCGTAAAGACACAGGAAGAATGCTTAGCTTTGATTCGCGATGCGGACCCGAAGGATTTAGATGCATTGAAAAAGATTGCCAAAGAACTAACCCAAGAGATCAGTCGGGGGGCAATAAGAGTAGAAGATTTTACCGATTTGCTGGCAGAATTCGTAATTGCCGAGCCTGAGCATGTCGGAAAAGTCGTATCCATCGCAATCTCATTGAAAGAGCAAGGTGTATGGAATAGTTTTGTAAAAAAGACTGTTGATTTGATTTCTGACCCGGTGAATTTAGTAGCTGACAATGAAGCTTACGAAAAAATGCCTGAGTTATCAGGACTTATTTTTTGGCTAATTCGGTATCTGCCTACTCCAGAAGAATATAAACCCCAACTTGTTCATGCACTGATTAAGATTTTCCGCTTTGATTTTCCAAGATATAGAGATCTGATTTTACCTTATCTTGACGAGATTGTTAGCGAAGCAGGAGTTTTCAATATCGATGATTCCTTGCGTGAAGATGTTGTTTGGGCTATGTATCATAAGATCGAAAATCCTAAAGTTTATGAAGCCCTCAGGCGCTTATTGCCATATTTGGCAAGTGAATATACGTTATTTAGTTTCGCAGTAAACGCTTTAGCAAGATCTGGCTGTGAACTAGCGTTTCGCTGCGTAAAGGATGCTGCCGAAACAAGTGAGGACGATTTTGAGAGGAGCTTAGCGCAAGAATTTTTGAAGACAATAGAAGATGATCCAAATTCACCACTTCCTCCGGAAGAACCTAATGTTATTATCCCTATCCCTATTGCAGGAGTAGCTTTTATTGCTATGGCTTTTATTGATCCCTACTACATACTGGCTGGCCTTGGCAGTCTTATTGCCGGGATATTCCTACATGAACTTGGACATACAGGTTCAATCTTTGATGTAATAAGAGGGCTTAGAATTAAGCCGCACCTAAAGGAAAACGGTCATATAAACTGGATAAAGACTATTTTGTTCCCACGAGTAACAATGAATATAACGCGTATAAATTCACCGCCTATCACACCATCTAGAACCTTACTAGGTCCTGCTTTGAATCTTACCTTAGGCCTACTTATATTCTTTCCCTCAGCACATCCATTTATTTTGATATTTGCCTGGACAAACCTTATGCTTGGTGTATTTAACCTTATACCAATCTATTCTTTGAAGACAGACGGTGCACGATTATTAGAAGCGATAATGCAAACCGGCGATGTTGGGGACGGTTCTCGAGAAGCCACAGATGCAAACGAAACCTTAGAAGACAGAATGGAGCTTATTGAGAAGGATTGGTTTGGAAAAAATCGGTTTACCTTTCTCATGTTACTTACAAGTGTTTCTGCGTTAGGATTGTTATATTTAGTTAAAGACAGTGAATATATATACATAGCACTTGTCCCTATGGTTGCTTTTTTTATTATCATAATATATAAGCTAAGTTACAGTTTTGAGAGACGTTATTATTATATTAGGGATAAGGCGTCAGCATTAGACAGCTTAGAGCTTTTAAGAAAATCTTTCAGAGAAGGATTGGTGCTTTCAATTGAAACCCACATGCCTATACCGCAAATATTCGTGACGCAAATTAATAGAACAATAGAGTTATTGGGCTCTATTTATGAGTGGGAGATAGATTCTACAGAGCTCAGAAAAGGAGACATATTCAGGTTTAAAAATTCAGTAGATGACTATCGCTGGTGCATGCTAGATTTTGAAGACAGATATATTTCAATTCGATGGAGTGGAAGAGGGGCCGTAGAATTTACTCTCGAAAGGTTTGAACCAGATAAACCTATAGAAGTAATTAAATTAGGTTTTTCTGCGAGCACAGAAGGTCCAACAGGAAGCACCACAACACCTCCCACTACCGCCATGATAGATGGGCTGATGGATTCTGTAGAGTTGATTATGAAAGCAGTTGGCTGGGTATCGGGATTTGCAGGCATCTTTGGCCTTGGCATGATTGTGCCGCATGGCGCATGGGCGGGGGAAGGCCGAGGGACGAAGGACGAGAGACGACAAAATTCAGAACCAATTCCACCGAGTGGGATAACAGAAATTACATTGAATGGAGATCCGCTAACAAATCCGAAAGAAATAGAAGTGGTATTGGCTAAATTAAGATTACCGAGGGAGCATACATTTAATGCATTAGTAGAAGGTAATACGCTACATATAGGTATTGGCGAACACCCGGGAACGCTTCATATTGCTATTAATCATCCCGGCGCTGAAAGACTATACGTGATGCACGGAATAGTGGTAGAGAATAAAGATGTTATTTTGGCAATACCTTTCCCCACCCCAAATTATATTACAAAGACTTTAGAGCGAAAAAATTTATGTCGAGATATGTATATAAAGTTTGCAAGATTTCTTATTGAATACGGTTATCCAGCCTCGTTTGCCATAAACGAAACAACGCGTCATGATATGGTAAATGAATATAAGATATTTGGGTCTTCAACAAAAACAGTCGGCGATCTTGCCCGACAACCGCTTTCGAGCGAGAGTGAAAAAGCCGTCTTTCAATCATCACGCGATAGCTGGATGAGCGGACTAATGCAAAAGGTCCGTGAAACCGCAAGAAGGGTGACGCTTCCGATACCCATTAATGCTCCAAGGGGCACAGTGGAATCGCTTTTGGTACACGAAAATGTGTTTTCACCCGATCACCCATCAAGCGAGTATCTTATTGCTGCGTTAAAGGAAAATGCTTTTATAAAGCCGGGCATGGAGGTACTTGTTCTCGGAGCCGGATCAGGATACGACACAATATTTGCAGCCAATGCGGTAGGAGAGGCAGGTAAAGTTGATTCAACGGATTTGGGAGATGGTTGGGCTGTTGCGAACACCAATGTTAATCTTGAAGAAAGCGGTCTTGAAAATAGGGCAAAAGCATTTATTGGGAGAGAACTGGGTGAATACGATGTTATTATATGGAACTGTCCCGAAGTAGTTATAGATGAGACCCATCTTGATATACGGGATAGGATGAATTACATTCACGAAAGCGAGTTTGAGGCAAAGGTTAATTCTCTTTCCTCACATATTAAGCCCGGTGGATTTGCTTTACTTAGGTTGTTCAACCGGAGAAGCTATTACAGGAGAATTTTTGAAAATGCCAGATTTGAAGTAGAAGAGATTTATGTAGAATACTTGGATAGACAAGTCAGCAGTGGTCAGTCTGTAAATGTTGTATATAAACTTACCCCAAAACCAACCGAGCGCGATGTCATTGCTGCGTTTAATGCTTTCGAATCTGATTTTGTTGCCGATTTAGATAACTGCAATATAGAGCGGGATCGCACAGGTCATATTAACATAACGTGGTCTCTTGAGCATAAACCGACAGGCGGGAAATTTATCGTTCAGAAAATTAATACAATTTTTGATATCGAAGCAATAGATAATAATCTTCAGCTATTAGAAAGGGCCCAGGCGGAAAACGATGATGTTTTCCCAACTTATTGGCAAAAAGTAAGTTATTTAAATCTTAAAGGGGAAGACAGTAAGATTTATTATGATACGGCAGGCATAGTATGGCGTGTGATGAATTATGTACCGGGAGATATAGAGATTTTTGAAACATTTAATGATGTTCCGGAAGAAGATCACGCCGATGCCGCTCGTTCTTTAGGAGAGGCTATTTGTATATTCGGAAGGATGCTGGAAAGTATTCCGCAGGGTTCATGGAAAAAGCCGCTTCCCAAATTCCATGATGCGCGATACCACAGGGATTATTTGAAATCAGTGATTAGAGGTGAAGAAAGAAAATTAAGCCTGAGCCAGGATGTCTTGCGTAGAGTGCAGCTTAACCAG
>JABMRN010000139.1 GCA_013202515.1 Candidatus Omnitrophota bacterium
ATTACCTTCAGTCACCGCAAATGGCAGTTTTAAAAGCAACGTACCAATAACGATGGCGCCCAAAAAGCTCAGAATAACTATATGAGTCGCTTTTAGCCTCATTATTTAACCGCTTTCACTATCTCCTTAAAAGCATTTTTGTCAGAAGAGGCAAGCTCTGCAAGCATCTTTCTGTTTAATGCAATCTTTGCCTTCTTAAGGCCATTCATGAATTTGCTATAAGATATGCCCGCATCCCGGCAAGCTGCGTTTACCCTTGCGATCCAAAGATTCCTAAAGAGCCTTTTTTTCTGTTTTCTATTAACGTAGCTGTAATACATGCCTTTCTGTACAGACTCTTTCGCGGTCCTATAGAGACGGGACCTTCCGCCATATTGGCCCTTCGCCCGTTTAAATATTTTTTTGCGTCTTTTCTTCGACGCTACAGCCCATTTAACCTTAGTCATTGTTCCCCCTTTATAAACAGAGATTTCCTAGTTATGTATTTTATGTTATAAAATCTGGGCCTTTTTCGTGGCTCAAATACCATAACTTAATATGCATACGGCATCAATCTCTTTATCAGCTTGCCGCCACTTCCCTTAAGCAATTTACTCTTCCTTTGATGCCTCTTGCGCTTCCTTGATTTTTTAGTCAATATATGACTTTTACCGGCCGTCGCCTTTTTTACCTTACCCTTTTTGGTAAACCTGAAACGCTTGGCCGCACCTTTATTTGTCTTTAGCTTCGGCATTATTCCTCCGATTTTCCGTAGTATCCGTTAGGCAATCCATTCCTGGTGACTATAGCCAAATGCTTAAGTCATAGGAGAGCCTACCTTATAAAATTTGGCTTTATCCGTCTTCCTGCATAACCCTACACACGAAGGCGGGTTATTTCTTTGGCTTGATTAACATGGCCATGATTTTACCGTCAAGCTTGGGTGCGGTTTCCAGTTCTCCAAAAGCGGCTATGTCGCCTGATAGACGATCCAGAACCTTGCGTCCTAAATCCACGTGCGCCATCTGCCTGCCCCTGAATCTCATCGTAACCTTCGCCTTGTCCCCTCGCTTAAGAAACTTCTCTAAATGATGTAGCTTGACCTGATAATCATGCTCCTCGATTTTAGGGCCTATTTTTATTTCCTTTACGTGAGTGACGTGTTGTTTTTTGCGTGCTTCTTTTTCTTTCTTTTCCTGGTCATATTTGAATTTTGAGTAATCCATAACCCTTGCCACGGGAGGAGTTCCCTGGGGTGCTACTTCCACTAGATCTAGCCCGGCTTCCTGAGCTAATTTTAACGCTTCATCTAAAGTCATTACCCCTCGCTGATTACCCTCATCGTCGACAACACGTAATTCCCTAGCCCTTATTCTTCTGTTTGTCTTTAGAAAATTCGTACTAATCCACCCCCTTTCTTCTGTTTTATTTCTTTTTGTAAGTCTTTTAAAAAAACATCTATTTCCTGTACGCCTTCATCGCCTTTTTCTCTGGAGCGTACCGCTACCTTCTTGGCCTTTTCTTCTTTTTCACCCACTATAAGCATGTAGGGTATTTTTTGCATCTGTGCATCTCTTATCTTGCGCTGCATTTTCTCTGCCCTTAAATCAATCTCAACCCGTATGTCATTTTCAACTAGCTTCTTGTAAATACCATCGGTGTAATCGTTCTGCTTATCGGTTATTGGAATAATCATAACCTGCGTGGGGCAAAGCCAAAGGGGAAAGGCACCGCCGTAATGCTCTATGAGTGCGCCTAAAAATCTCTCTATGCTGCCCAATATAACCCTGTGAAGCATTATGGGTCTTTTATTTTTCCCATCTTTATCTGTGTAGGCAAGATCAAATCTTTCAGGAAGGGCAAAATCGCATTGAATGGTCGCACACTGCCATTCCCTTCCAAAAACATCTTTAAGTTTAATATCTATTTTTGGGCCGTAAAAAGCTCCCTCGCCCTCGTTTATCTCGTACTTTAATCCTTTTATCTCAAGGGCCTTTTTTAAGGAATTGGTGGCCTCTTCCCAATCCTTATCATTACCGATATGGTCTTTTGGTTTTGTGCTTAGCTCGACGGAAAAATCGTTGAATCCGAATACTTTTAATGTTTCAATGACAAAATCTATTACCTTGACGGTTTCTGCTTCGGCTTGATCTCTCAAACAAAATATGTGGGCATCGTCCTGGGTAAAGCCCCTTACCCTTAATAGACCGTGTAGTACGCCGCTTTTTTCGTGCCTATAAACATCGCCGAGTTCAAAAAATCTTAAAGGAAGTTCTTTATAACTTCTTTTTTTCGATTTGTAAACAAGTATGTGCGCAGGACAATTCATCGGCTTCACTGCAAATTCGCTTCCTTCTATCTTAAAGAAATACATGTTTTTCCTGTAATAATCGTAATGGCCCGATTGAACCCATATGTCGCTTTTAAGAACATGTGGACCTCGTACAAACTTGTATCCGCGCTTTAAGTGTTCTTTTTTAATGTAATCTTCTATTATCGATCGAAGAAGGGCGCCATTGGGATGGTATAAAACAAGTCCGGCCCCAACCTTCTCATGAAAGCTAAATAAATCCAAATCCTTGCCTAAGCGACGGTGATCGCATTTCTTAAGCTCTTCCCTCATTATTAGAAACTTATTCAATTCTTCCTTGCTCAAAAAGGCTGTACCGTAAATTCTCTCAAGCATGGGGTTGGTTTCAATGCCGTGCCAGTAGGCGCCTGCTATGCTGAGCAGTTTAAAATGTTTAAGCTCTCCGGTAGACTTTACATGAGGGCCTTTACATAAATCAACAAAATCCCCGCTTTTATAAATGGAGACCTTCGGGTCTTTGATTTCATCTAAAAGTTTTACCTTATAATCTTCGCCTAATTTTTTAAACATTGCAATAGCTTCTTCTTTCGACACCTCTTGGCGGATAAAGGGAGAGTTTTGTTTTATTATCTTTTTCATTTCGCTTTCTATCTTAGATAAATCCTCGGGCGTAAAGGTAGTTGGATTGTCAAAATCGTAGTAGAACCCGTCCTTTATTGCAGGGCCTATGCCGAGCTTCGCCTTAGGGTAAAGCTTTTTAACAGCCTCCGCCATTATGTGTGATGCGCTATGTCTTAATGCCTCAATATCCATTTATTTTTCCTTTGCCTCGCTAAAAATGGTGGACGCGACAGGGTTCGAACCTGTGACCC
>JABMRN010000009.1 GCA_013202515.1 Candidatus Omnitrophota bacterium
GCTCATCCTCTCAGAGAAGTCCTTTCTCTTAAGGTCATTTTCAAGAGCAGATACACAGACCTCTAAAAGAATATCTATTTCTCTTTTTATATCAGAAGTACTTTTCACCATAAAATATGCGAGATGCCACTCGTCGAATACCAATTTTAATCCGTATGTCTCAACTATCTCATGGCCATTAGGTTGCGCTTTATGCTCAGAATTTGGTTCGTTGGGTTTAAGTTTTATGCGCTCAGGCTTCCTAATATCTGATTTTTTTACGTGTTCGCTTAAGCGCTCTGGCAATGCAGTGTACAGTCTGTCCAAATAGGTGTGCTTAGTAAAAGAATAACCCGCCTCTTGCATCTGGTCTATAAGCGCAACCATCCTCTTTTTAGGAGGTGTTTCTTTTCTGAATTCATCCGACTCGAGAAACTCTTGTACCTTTTTATCGCTTAGGGCCTCTCTTACGCATAAAAATGTATCCAATGCAACCTCTATCTTATATACATCTTTTTTCTTGACTCTTTCACCCAACGATAACGGCAATGCGGCATAACAAGGAATAAGATCTACGTCATCAGGTATGGGTATAATCTCTTTAAGCTTTTTTACAATAGCAACAAGCTTATCTTCGCGGGGAATGCTCACAAACTGATCTGACTCTAGGTATTGGCACACGGAAGGATGCTTAAGCGCAGCCCTAAAATTGATGAATCTTTCAAAAAAAGCAAATTTATACATTAGACGTTTTTTGATATCCGGTCCGGCTTTCTCCTTGAAAACTTTTGTGAATACGACCAGTGAACTGGTGCCTAAACATATATTATTCCTTACGGCATACCTGATCAGTTCCAGAGTAAAGTCACTATCTTCTTGAGAAGTAAGGCTCATAAACTCTTCGTCTTCTAAGATTTCTTCTACTGCTCTATGAACTCTTTCTTTACTTTCCTCTTTCTTATTAAATTCAATCCATTTATCTATATTGTCACCGAATAATTGTTTTCTTAAACCTGCTAAGTTCGGTGAGCCCCATTCAGTATCGGAATCTATACTTTCTCTTTTAGCAGGTGCGGATCTTTCATTACCAATGTTTACACTCTGCAATCCCCCATATACAAAGAATAATCCCATACCGCCAAGTATCTTGTAAACTACAGCAAAATCGCTTGGAATAAACTGCTGCAAGATCAAGGTGCCTACCACAACAACTGCTGTCAGCATGATGTAGGCGACAAACGTCTTAAAGATCGCCCGCAACATGAAAGCGATTCTGCTTAAGAATCCGACTGCAATTACTTCACCCTTCCGTGCTCTTGCCTCGGAAATAGTTTTTCTCAGTGAGGCATTATCCTCCTCATCAAGAACGTGAAGCATTACCGTTTCTTCCAATAACCTCTCTAACGCATCTATCTCTTCTATGTCTTCCTTTGCTGAGCTTAATTCAAGCAAGCGGTCCATTGCCCTCTCTTCTAATAAAGCGCTCACTTCCTTAAGTGAATCCTCTGTCTTACGAAAACTTTTTAATTGTCTAGAGTCTTTGCTAAGCCAGTTATTACTCTCGACTAGCTTATTGTAATGTTCTATGATTTCATCAACATGTGCGGTTATCCCTTTACTGTCATTGCAACAATAATAAATAAAGCATTTGTTCAAGTACGCAATGCCGGAAATAATTCTAGGTTTCTGTGTTCTTATTTTATGTTTTTTAATAATTCCTAATGCTTCTTCAAACTTAGCCTTTGCACCGTCTAGAAAATTTGGTTTTATTATTCTGCCTCTACTATTCTTCGATCCTTCAATTAAACAATATCCGATACAGACAAGAGCCTTTACATGCAATTTTGCCGGTCCCTTCTTTGTCGTACATGCAACTACAACCTTTTTGGCCTGTAAAATCGCTTTATCATGGCGCCCTAATTTCCTTAATGCTTCTGCTCTTCCGATCATTGCCATATGATGTTTATTGTCGCGTTTTAAACACTTATCAAAACAGGAAATTGCATCTTTTAGTTTCTTTTTCATTCCAGGGTTCACGTATCGTATGTGATCTCCCATTCTTGAAACTTCATCCATTAAATCTTTGCCTTTATGATACCATCTGTTAGAACTAGTCTGAGTTGATGTCATTATAGAAGATTCATCATCGAATCCTCTGTCAACCGGTGTTATCATTCCGTATACAGCTATCAATCCGGTAAACATTGGCTGATCTTTTAACCACTTTAACATATGCAAAATCCAATACTTAAAGAGATCTAAGTCTATCCCATAGTAATCGTGGTAATAAATAACCCCTGTAACGGTTGTGAATATCAGTGCGCTTGCGGGAATGATCAAAAGTGCGCTTGGGCACAGTTTTCTTACCTTAATCCTACGTTTTTTAGGCGACGTTCCAAATCTACTTAATACAAAATATATGATTAACGTTGTTATTATGAATTCTACAATAAGCCATGTGGGTATTGATGATAAAGAGATGACTGATGCAGCCTTTATTGGAGCTACACTGCTCGTAGCAACACCGCTTGAAGCAAAATACTGCAATATGGCCTGAACAGAAGCACTAATCTGCGGTGAGAAATGCACTGCAAGCGCCACAATAACCAGCACACCTACAATACTGATCAAGACTTCATTAAGTGTAAAGCCGTGTCTGTCGGAGCGTCTTCTACCCCTGCGGCCTCCTCGATCTCTTCTGGTCTCACCCTGCCTGGAATACATCCTTGCTTCTGATGTTTCTGTACCCGATTTTTTCATAGCTTTAGACTCGACTTTGGTCGGTGGCACTCTATTAGTTTTTGGTTTAACATTAGGTCTTGATTTAGATTTTCTAGAATTTTTTACCACAGTATATGTAACTGCTAACGCAATGACCGCAATGAGACTGCCAACGACTACTTTCCATCCTAGCGATAACCCATCTCCTCCGAAATTTATCTGCTCTGCAATCGACGGCTCATCTGCAAAGGCTTTATTGAAAATTGCATCCAATAGAACTGCAATAAATCCAATACCTAAAATGCGCTTATTCATCCTGATCCATAATTCCCTGAATTTACCTGTGTGGTCGATCCATGTTCTCCGAATCGTGCCGTCTTCAAATGCTTTTTCTTGAATATCTCTTTCTAATGGTGGAGCTTTTTTCGTGGGTCGAAGCGCTGCCTGTTCGTCTTCCATTATTTCATTTAGGTCTTTTAATAACCCTGCTATCCCTCTGTCTAATTCATTTAGTCTCTTATGCTTCGAAAGGTCTTCGTAGATGCAAGCGAGAATAGTAATAAAACCAACCTGTCTTTTGGTCCTTTTCATATGGTTAGCTTCGAGTTTAACCATCTTCGTAAGTCTTATTACACCCCATCTATTTAATAGTTCGATAATATAATCATAGAATTTGGCATCCAAGAAATCTTCTAAGCTCATGGCAACAACTTCTAAATCATCAATATTCAAATGAGCTATATCCGGAAGTGGTTTGTAAATCCACTTCTGTCTTTGTTCGTCTCTAGCCTCTTTATAAGATTGCTCTGGAGTTGGTCCATCGCGACGCGAAACATACTGTTCGGCCTTTATCCTTTCATCCTGTGTCTTTTGAGATTGCCTCGCTTCTTCTTTCCTCCTGATAGATGTTGCTATAGCCCGATCTATAACCTGATGAATGGGACCCATAGCCTGCTCCGGCAGCCAAAATCCGGTTCCTACTATCCGAGGAATACCTCCTGCATCAGAAAGCATGGGCCTCTCGCCTTTTACCACCCTTGTTCTATGGAAACGGCCCTCTGCGCTAGAAGGCATCGGTTGGTCTTGAGTTATAGCAGGCGGCTTTACACTTCTGAATACTTTAATAAGTCTATCTATGTCCTTTCTGCTTGCTATAAAAAGCAGTCCCGAACTATCCGGATAAGCGAAATATTCGCCAGGTTTAACTTCTTTTGGTTTGATGTCTGCTTCTTCCATTGCCTGCACCAGGTCTTCCGGAAGGAATTGTCTTATCCATTTGTCTTCTATGAATAATTCAAACCTCCCGCCTCTTCTCATCTTTTGCCTTATTCCAGTAAATATATCAATGACTGTTTTAGTATCTACTGGTGGGTATAGATCGCGATCTGGGTCTCCTGATTGAGACTGCACAAACACTTCCGGATTTATCAACAATACCCGATCAAACTTTTCATGCTTAATAGCATCAATATCTTGAAGAGTCTCTATGTTTCCGGCAACAACAGCACCTGGCCGAGATAAGCCGTGAGCTTCCAACCGCTCTTGTAAATAATGCATGTAACTGGCATTAGAGTCTATGCCGACAATTTTTTTGGCATTAGGGTATTCTTGCACTAATTCATCTAAATAAAACCAGTCATTGATACCTAAATCTAAAATAGATCTAACTTTTAATTTCTCAAAAGGTTTTTTAAGTTTTGAGAGTAAATTTAAAATACTTTGCGTAATGAGTGAGGTTTCGCGGTTCATTAGGTAAGATGATAATATAGTCATCAAATAATCCCATGCCTGTTCACTTATTACGCGTATGGGCTGTGGTAAGATATTGATAATGGCATAGGACTTTAGTGGCGCTACGATAACTTTTACTAACAGCATTTCGCCTGTCTTTTTCAGTTCTTCCGACTCTTTGTATCCTTTTATGCCAGCAAGTTTACGGCCTAAAGACGTGGCTCTCGCAAATACGATAGAAATAATTCTCCCGCCCGCAAGTAACACTAAAGTCCTCGCTATGTTCTGGACAAAACTCCATGGTAGGATCGGTAATAAATCCGGTATATTAAGTAAGATATGAGTACCTAATCCTTGGAAGATACCAAAGGAACCGACAAGAAGACTTTGCCTAAGATCTATACCTTTCTTACCTTTATTTATATACTGGCCTGCAATATCTGAAGTGCCCCATATAATAATTCCTGTAATCGCATCAAGCGCTGCTCCCGGCAAGTAGAAAAGTGAGCCAACTGGAATAGCGTCCTTTGCGCTGATATACCAATCAAGGCAACCGGTCATATACATAGCGAAAATGACCAAGCCTCCAACAATAGTTACACCTATAACTTGTAATATACGTTTGCCTACTTCTTTTCGTTCAGCCCTGATGCCCTGACTTTCCGCCTCATTCTTAAGGGGACCGCCCTCTACATCAGAAGGCGTTGGCTCTTCTTCAGTTGCAATAGGCGACGTTATATCTTTAATCTGTGGTTCCGCCCCTGGGGTGGAACTTGGTTGCTCCTCTTTTGAGCTAGGTTTTTCCGCCCTTCCTTCTTCCCTCACCCAGGCGAATTTGTCTTTGCCGGCTTTACCTTCTTCGCCTCTTTTCTTACTATAATAAAGCTGGGACAAACGACCCCTGAAACTGGAAGGTGGTTTATTTTTTGAAAATACAAGTCGCTTACTTTCTTCACCACTATACGGTAGGATAAATTCGCCATTTTCGTATCCTAAGTTTTTAAGATCATAGGGGCTAAAGTCAAATTTTGTGTCTTCGAATCTTTCTTTGCTTATCATCTCATTAATTAATCTTAAAGCTTCTCCTCTATCATCTATGCCTTCACCTGTTATGGCTGCTAATGTATAGAGCAAGAACGCTGGCGGCGATGCCTTTAGAAACTCTTCATCTGAATTTCTTAAATCAATTCTATAGACACCATCTTCAGTCTTTATCGAACATATAGACCTAAACCTGCTGGGCACAGCGAGGCATGCCTGCCCGCCGGCCAGGCGGGAGCGTATCTCTTCAGAGGCAAAAGACGCCTCATTCCACAATAGCGCTATGATGAGCGCTATCGCTATTGCCTTAAATAATATGTGTTTTTTCATTATTTGCGTTTCCATTATATGCTCCTCAAGGCCGGACCCAGAAATTTGGGAAGGTGCATATGGACACAGCTTCCTAAGGCCCGGCCTTGAATATTCATTCTTATATTATTACGCTCTTGTAAGTATTTCATCTCTATATAGCTCATATTCCTTATACATTTCCTGGCTAATTATGCCAATCGGATTAAGGCATCTTATCCAGCTGTTTTTCTTTTCGCCTGTTAGGTTTTCTTTAGATGTCTGTATAGCCAATGCTAATGCTTCAGCAAACGAGAAAACGCCTTTTACATTATCATTGACAATGATAAGCGGTATCTCTAAATTGTAATCAGCAAAGGCATCTGTCCAGGAAAGGCCATTTCCTCTTATGATTGCCACTAAATTATTCGCTCCTGCCCTTGCCCTTGCCCTGCTAGCAACCCATTCAACTTCTTTAAGTGGATTATCGGCTAATAGTTTCTTTTCATCACCGGCTTGCCATCGGCCAAGTATTGAAACTGTCGCCTCATCCCCGAGTATATCCTGCATATATGCCTGCAATGCTTGTGCCTTTTTTTCGTTTCTTTTTTCTTTTACATATAGAACTACCTTTCCACCATTAAAGAAACGATTCTGTCTTGCAAGTTTTAGCGTCCTTTCCATATCGTAAAGTATTGGATTGTCTAGTATGGTTTCAGCATATAGGGCTATATCTTGGCGTTTAAAACACAGGGTTCGCGGTTCACACAATGATTCAAAACTCGAGAATCTATCTGTAAACCTATCTGGCATATGTTGTTCTATAAAAATTTTGAGATTGCCGGATAGGCTTTCTTCTGTGTCTTTGAATACTCTACTCCATACAGGGGGTCTTTCTTTACTGGTAGGACGTGTACCAAGGGCTCCAAGGACAGGCAAAGGCTTTTCCCAGCCAGGTGGGCTGGGATCTGCTGCCCTGAATATTGCATCTTCTCCACTTCCTTTTTTCTCAACAAGATCAAGCGTAACTAAGGTCCCCAAAGCTCGCCTTACAGTCTGAATTGATAAATTCTCTTCATCATGCAATCTATTTTCTGTCCTTTTTCTGACATCTTCAGCAGAGGCCCATTGGGCTTCCTCAACCGTTGCCTCTCTTCTAATGGTACGAAGTATCTGCATAATATTATATGGTGAGGCATTGGAAGGTTGTGGCACGTCTATAGACTCACCTCTATAACCCAGCTCTATGAGGAGTTCTTCTACAAGAAGCGGCTCTTCAGTCTGTTTTTCATGTAGATATTCAATAAACTTTAGCCTATGTAAAGCAGATTCTCTGGCTAATAGTTTTATAATCTCTTTAGTTCCGGCAAAAAACCTCTGATCATCTTCAATTTCATAGAACACCACATCATTATTCTTGGATTTAATTAAAATATCAATTATTGCCTCTTCAAAACGCGGAAATTCTCCTGACTTTACAAGGACTGGATAAAAACGTTCGAAGAAATAGTCGTTGAGTATTCTTTGTTCCGTTTCTTGTACTTGTCCATCCTCTCCAATCTCATGTTCTCTCACAAGCATCTCTATCATTGTCTCAAGGGCAGGCTGGAAGATTTCCCTCTGCTCGCTTTTGAAAAGTTCATAAAGAACCACCTTCTTTGCCTCTTTACCACGAACAGAAGAGCCAATATCTTCGGGAAGGCGAATATGCATAAGGATAAAATAAGCCAAAAGTGTTTTTCTTTTTACAATAAGATCTCTTATTAAAGGGAATTCGAAGGCACGGGCACCCGCCATATAAACTTCATGTACCTTTTTTGCTTTAAGTAAAGTACCTGCCTCAGCCTTAGAAGCTAAATCCGTAAAATGATCATGTAAGTAATCCAGAATATCTTCCTGAAGAAATAATTCCAATTCAGAAATCGGCCTTCCTGACTCCTTAAACTCTACTAGAAAATCATGAAGCTCATCTTCGTTTACTACGACTTCAAGGTATTTGTGAGCCAGAATCTTCGCTATGGCGAGATTTTCTTCTTTACTTAAATCGGGGGCGAGATCTAAGTCGGCCATCATTTCCTGTGCTATAATTAACCTGGCTTCATTCCTTCCTTTTCTAGTTAGCTTATAAAGATCTGAGCGGCCATCTTCATCTTTCCCTGCCGGGATAATCCAGTTTTTATTCTGCGCCTTCTTTCTATCATCACGTGCAGCAGTTTCCGATTTCGTTTCTTCGCGATTTTTCTCATGCCAAAGCTTCAGATATTTAGCTATAGTAAATGGCGCATCTCTATACTCACTTGCATAAAGAGTTCTTATCATATATTGGGGATTTTTCTTATCTTCCTCTTCGAATTGACCGTCCTTACCGCGTCTACGTCTTTTTTCTGTTTGGAAATGCTGGTCGCCATTATCTATTCCTCCCGAAATGTCGCGCACAACTCCAATCATTTTTGCAGCATTTCTGTGGCCATACTCTTGAGCCTTTTTAAAGCACTCTAATGCTCCTTTATAGTTCCTGCTTTTGTAACGTGTATTTCCCATTTTATAATAACAGTTGGCCAATGCCCTTCTCGCATCCTTGTTTCCGAGTTCAAGAGCTTCTTGGAACGCTTCTACGGCCTTACGATAGTCACGAGCATGAAAATAGGCCCACCCCTCACTCAAGGCCTGGTCTCCTTCCTCTCCTGCCTCCCATATTTTTTCATCACAAGCGGCTATCCATTTATCCACGTCAAGCCCTAAAACCTGCGCATCATAAAACGCTTCTCTTGCTTCACGTGGATCTTCATCTTCTTCTAGAAGTGCTTTACCCTGTTCAAAAGCTTCTTCAGCAACTTTAGTGGCTTCCACTTGAGCTTGCTCAGCAGCTTCAGTGGCTTCTACTTCTTCCCGAGCTTCTTTTTCAATTTCTTCAATCTCATTTTCCAATTCAGCAATTTGCGCGGCTACATGATCGCCTAAGCTAGTAAATTTACTAAGGTTTACCAACATACGGCGGGCTTCGTCAAAATCGCCTTCTTCTAATACTCGCCATATATTATCTATCGCCTCTTGGTAGCGTTTAGCAGTGGCTTCTCTAACAACTCCCCCTAATTCAGCTATTTTCTTTCTTTTCTGTTCTTCCTCATATGCGGCTTCTTTGGTTTCTAATGCTCCCTGACGTTGTTTTATAGCCTCATGACGATCTCTTAATGTGCTCGCCATTCTTCCTACTAAATCCTCTTTTTCACTTTTAACTTTCCTGTCCCGAGCTGTTTTCGGTTTACCGCGAGGGATAACTTTTGACCTTTGATTTTCCCTTGTCGTGCCCGTGAAGAACGGCATTATAGGCAGAATTGATGTTATATCGAGATTATCGATCCATTGTGAGCTATGGACATATAAGTCGTTCAGCATTACCACAAAATCACCCAGGGGGTCCAAAGCCATTGCTGAGCGGGGTGTGCGTGATGGCGGTGGCCTTGTATCGCTATCTTGCGGACCTGTGGCGGGCTTATCCGGTATTATCCCTGTTAAGAATACGAGGTCTGTTCCATCGCAATAGAGTCTGCTGGCGTGCTTTAGCATACCGGCCCTATCGTTTTTCGATGCGGGGTCATATTCGAAATCGGGTGACGACTCAGCGCATTTCATATATAAAGATAATGCTATTTCTTTAAGCTCGTCTACTTTTATCGCCAACGGCCTACTGTCCCAATCGTCTTTATCTCTATACCTTCTGTATCTGGTATCACCTAAACCGGTGCGGGCTTCACGGGAAAGGTCTAACTCTTTCCTGGTAAGCGCGTCAAATCTATGCCTTAACTTACTTCTACCCGCATTAAATTCCGCATCAATCGAGGATGTTCTTTCTAACACTTCAAGCGCCTTTTCCAATTTATCTATTTCTACCCTTAATTTTCCGTATTGCTCAAACTTGTAAATCAAATAACCTAAGAAATTTACTTTTCTATCATGAAATTCTTTAGTAAACGCTTCACTTAAAAGTGATAATGCAGCATCAGCTGTAAAATCTTCCAATGTTGCCTCTTGGTATTTTTCATCATCAATCACATCCAATTCCCTCAATGCAACAGGCCATTTTTCACTTCTTTCGAACCCTAATCCGCTCTGACCTTTTTTCCAGTCTATGTCACCTCCATAATATTTAAAAAACCAATACAAATATCTATAATGTAAAGCGGTGCATTTAATAGGTATATTTTCGAATCCGGTCTTGTCAAAAATACCATTTAAGGCTTCAAGAAGACGCGTGTCAATATACCGGCCCTCTAGTTCGCTGTTAACATTAATCTCGGTAATGTAAACCACGTCACCGGAGCGAAATTGAAGGGATATTTCAAAGATTAAGTTCTCTCCTCCGGAACCATGGACAACGCAGCTTTTAACAGCTTCTACGGTACCGGCCATCACACGCACATCCATGCCGTTAATTAATGTAAAAA
>JABMRN010000140.1 GCA_013202515.1 Candidatus Omnitrophota bacterium
GCAACGCCCCCGCCAAAAGGAGTGAAAGTCGCCATTGCTATTCCTGCCGTACTACCCACCCCATATTGACCAATCAATTCACTATCTTTGCTCAATCTTAATCTCATCTCGGAAAAAACACTATGATGATCTCTGTTTACCACACGGGAATCTTCATTTAATTCTGAAATATCTTTCATACGCGAATATACATAACGAAAATAAAAGCCTATCTTCTCAGAAGGTGAATATCCCGCTTCTAACCCAATATGATTTACATTATCATCAATAATATGAGCCCATTTATACTCATTACGGGTATAATCTAAATAAATTTCTAAATTATCCTTCGGCCTTAAGCCTAAACCAACTTTAAATATATCAAAATAAGAATAAGGGGGAAGTGGGAACTCGCCGGGATGATTCAATCCAACTATTTCTTTACGGAATGTATTATCGTATTCAGAAAACGTAGTAAAACTTGTCCAATGAAGAAGAGCACGGGGGGAATTGTCGTAGGCTAAAGTGCTATCGTTGGTGTGCTCCCAGACAAAACTCAAATCAAGCCAATCAAAAAAATCATACTTAGTGCCCAGGGAAACCGTCTTCAAGGAAGGATCTTTGCCGTCTTCAACTAAACTATTTTGAAAATTGTCTCCGCTATCAGCATCAATTACAAAAGGATCGATACCGGCAACTGTTTTTGGTAGATCATGGTAAATACCCAAAAGCTTTGTAGTTAACCGTGGCGTCAATTTGTAAGTGGTTTCCAGGCGAGTAACATTTTCAATATATTTCCCATTCGTATCATGCACATTTCTTAGATCAAATAATACATCTAAGTTGCCGGATAAAAAATTCTCTCCTTCCCATCTAAGGCCAACCACATCTCTTCCATAATCAATACCGTCGCCGATTCTAAAAGTTTTCAAATCATCCCAGCTTAAAGAAGGCCCATAAAGTCCTCCATAGTAATATCCGAAAGGCTTACGAAAAGTAAGGTGGCGCGACCAAAAGGCATCATCACGTGTTTCGCAAAAACTGGAAAGAATACTTTCAAAACCCTTATCCATATGAGTAAGAGCCAGCCGTAATTTATAAAATGATTCTTCATCTTTAGGTATAAGGCCGAAATAATTTTTTCCAGCCATTTCAGAAGACGAGTTAATAAGACTCACATGGAAACTGTTTCCTCTCTTTTCTGTTTTATACGTAGAAGAACTGCGGTCAAATTCCGAACGAGAAGTAGCGCCCGCCAAAAGAACTTCGGTGTTATCTCCTAAACCTATGCTTGCATCAACACCAACAGCATAATTATAAGCATCGAATTCGTCTTTATTACGGCCAAGTTTAGAAGTATGAATGAAACCTAACTTAAAATTGTCTGCATGATAGTATTTTCCTCTCAAGGCACTCTCAAAGGTGCTAAAACTATCATAATCCTGCCACAATTCTTTAGGGGAAGCCACGGTAAAATCTAAATCTGTTTTATCGCTCTCGAGATTCAGAGAAAAACCACGTAATGACGTAAGAAATACACTGGCAGAATCACGGGCAGAGAACACTAAGGAATCATCCCACCAGCCTTTTTGAAAATCAGGAGTTGCTAGTCCGGAATTCAAATGTCCGGGCTGCCAATTAATTAACCATTGAGATTCTTCCCAGTAATTACGATGATTGGAAAGCCTCAGCGGATCATCGGAAGTATAAGCCATATCGGCCATACCTACCGGGAATATCTTTAAGGTTATATTATCACTCTTATAATCAGCCCAAAGCTCCCTAAACGGCCAAAATTCCCGATCAATTTCTAACTCCGGAATAGTAAGGACATTAGTATTAAGACTGGTTACTGTTATCAAAGGAACCTTTCCGTCAACTACTTTCATTTCCGGCAAAGCAACAGAGTCTCCTCTAAGATTAGAGTATACTACCTCATTCACAGTATAACCCATGTTAGACCAATATTTATACTCGATATCAAAGACATCATCATCACTGGTTACAACAGCTTGCTTGCTCTTGCCGATAAAACTCCAGGGGCTAATATCAAAATTACTATGGAAACTCCAACCCTCTTCCCGGGGCCGGTCGATTTCAAATCTTATATAGCTATAAACAGCAGGATCAAAAGTATTCTCCCGACGATTCAAAGCATCGTCAGATAAAATTCGTGTATTTTCCTCATTCAAATTGTAATTCGCCTTTTTCCACAAAAAATCACTTCCTTCTATCCCAAAACCGACTTGATATTCACCTTTAAGGGTAAAATCAGAGTCTTTTTTAACCCCGGGCTTTCTTTTTAAAGGCCTAGGCGAAACCATCCCTTCAGGGGTAGGCGAAGCCATCCCTTTAGGGATATCCTCCTCTAGAGATTGTAAACCTGCAGGCAAAGCAAAATAATCTTTCTTTATAAC
>JABMRN010000141.1 GCA_013202515.1 Candidatus Omnitrophota bacterium
ATATTAGGGACAAAATCATTTTTTCCACCACCCACAACCTGAGACATTGCCGTTCCCCTTTTTTTTCCACATACTAAAAACTTTATAATAGTGTTTGATAAGTACCCTAAAAAAAAGACTCCAATTGCCTGTTACATAACTTTTACATTCCTATATAAAGTATATCATATTATATAGGGAGGTCAAGCAAACATACCTACCTTTTTTATATCCTAATTCATGTAACTTATGCGCCCACAATAAGTTATAAATAGCAAAATTTTCAATGTTTTAACTAACCCTGGCGGGATCGAAAAAGCCGGAATATGGGTTTATGGAAGTATGAAATACAGAAAATAACCATTCCACGTTCCGGGTCCGTGGAATGGTTATTCAGATTTGAACGAGCCAAACACCAGCTACTATTAAAATAGTGCCCATGATTCTGAGAGGCGTTATCTGCTCACCCAAAATGAGGACGCTTAAAATAGCTGTTACTAAAGGGTAGATCGCCGCAATTGGTACGACTTCTGACGTTGCTCCTGCTTTAAGCGCTTTAAAATAGGTTATCATGCCTACAAGCCCGGCTAATATTCCGCTTATACTGAAAATAATTATTGTTTTAGCATCGGCGGTGAAAGCTGTTTTGAGCTTACCGGAAAAAGCAAGATACAATAAAAGCGCTATACAAACGGCTACACTGCGGATCGTAATACCGGTGATGGGCTCTGTTTTGGCGAGTCCGATTTTTTCAATTATCGGCGTTGAGCCCCAAAGAATTGCAGTAAAAAAAAGTAGTAACAGTATTTTCATGAATTTTTATTTTGTGAAGCCCACGGCTTTACAGCCGTGGCACCTTTCTTTTCAGGATTCCGCCATGGGGCGGGGTAAAATTCATCAACACTAAGTATTTTTATAGAATGACCTTTTCACTGATAGAATACTACAATAGAATCAATCGGTCAAGAAAATAGAATTTTCACGGCACCTTGGATTTAACAGGGCGAGCGACCGTTTTAAATCTATTAAGACGTACAACATTTACGCTCTGGTATCGATTTCTTTCGCCTCGAGGAAGTATTTATTCTTATCTGCGTCAAGGTCAATCGGCTCTGCTGTGAGATTTATAAGGTAGGAATTAGGGTTATTCGGGTCAGGTCTAATCGTCAGATACTCATCGACTACAATCTCCTCGTCAGGTCCATGTGATAAAATCGTGGTTAATATCTTAAGAAGGCGTATATCGCCATTCGGCACTTTATCAAAACCTGTTAAATACATTTTTGCGAATCGCGCTTTCTTATAGGTCTTCCTCAAAGCTTCAACAACATCGTCTCTTCCGATTATAGTAATATTTGATTCGGGTATTGTCATCCCGCTGTCAACGGCCTGATCTATCTCTTGCTGAATACTTTTCTCTAAGCCGGCTTTGTCCCGTGAATAGACTATAGCGATATGATTAAAACCGAAATACTTAGGAATGCCCGATAGCGCCTGCAATAGCTTCATTAATCCTGCCCGCACAAATTGCCCTTCCGGTATCCATCCCGTATGAATCGCTATAATTCTTTTCTCCTTTGCCTTCGTAACTCTAAAATGCCCCTCCTCTGCGCCCGCGGCGGTCAGAAGGCCTTCAGCGTCAAATACAACTTTGGCTGTCGCGCCCACACCCATCCCGGTGGTGTTATTGGGTTGAGCGCCCCCTGCTTCTCGCAAAGCGAAAGCGCTTGCCCTTGAAGCAATGACACAATCCGGTCTTTCTCCAACAACCGTAAGTCCGCTCTCTTTTAATACTCCCCTATTTGCTAATCTCATAAATCCTACGCTATCCTTCACAACACGTCTTATTTCGCTTATCCATCCTGATATTACCGCTGGCGTTGCTTTGTCTGTAGAAGTGATAACCAATTTTGAAAAACAAAAATCAAATTCGCCACTATCAAATGGCAAATCAGAAAAATCTGCACAGAAAAATTCTATCTTATCTCTATCTATGTCGCTTCTTGCGTTAAGAATCTCATTAATGGCAAGTAACTTTTCAGAGGAATTATCTACTACGGTAAGCGCTTCCATTTCGGGAAGCGCTTCAATGAGCATGAGAATTTCGGATATATGCCTGCCGGGGCCAAGGAGAAGTATTTTGCCTTTCTTTATTCTTTTCTGTATCTCGGGTGTAAACATTTGTATACGGTTTTGTAGAATGTCCGCCTCTATAGAGATGCCCTTTTCGGTTTGCGGAAATCCTTCTATCTCTCTCCCTTCTTTTCCATTTGAATTTGCTTGGTCCTCTAGGGACGTGCCTGATTCCACACCCTGGCCTGGTACAGGCTGCTTCTGATCAGAAACAGCTTCTGGGGACACGCCAGAGTCTGGCTCGGGGACAGGCCCAAGATCACCATCAGCCCCGTCCCTATATTCAACAGCGCCGACGGAGTGGGGGGGTTCTTTGTCATCGGTACCTTCTGCTTCTGATCCTGCAAAAACATCTTCTATTGTACCCATTTCATCAACAAGATCCCCAAACGCTAAAGGTCTACCGTCTTCTCGATATTCACCTTTTAAGAAGTATAACACTTTACTTTGGTTACTATTTATTCCGAAAGGAATCCATTTTGTTAACCCTGATCCCGGAACTTTCATTAACTCGAACAATTTACCCATATTGTAGACCAGATGTATCATTCCTCCTTCCACCGCCATAACTTTCTTTGATTTAGAAACAAAATATTTAAATAATCTTGGGCCTTTCTGTGGTTCCGGACCTACTGCTACGTGTCTTTTCACTGTATCCGGTAAAAATGACTTGAATATTTTACCGATCTCTTCCGTCCCCCAGCATTCTCCATTTGGTAAAATTAACACATCATTTCCATTAGCAACTTCTTCAGTAATAACTTTTTTAAGCTCATTGATCTTTTCCTCTGTCAAGAAGTGAAAGCCCTTTACGATACTTTCGCCGCCAAAGGGCATAAGTACAGTAACGTCCCTTTTCTCACTGCCATTTTCATCCAGATTATCCAAAGACCGCATTATTCTATTCCACTCGGCATCTTCGTTCTTAAAATTTCCACTGACAAATATCGACCCCCTGGCCGGTTCCTCCTCTCCTGATCTAAACGGTATCCCTAATTCAGCTAATAATCTAAAAGTGGGTTCATAAACATTATCGGCAAAGTCCATAATACCATGCCTGCCTTTATTAAGTTTCAGCATCTCTGTCATATCCTGCCCATCGACACTAACTACCTGGAAAATGAATCTATCCGAAGATTTATCTGTATTTACATAGATAAAAGGATTGCTCTCAGTTTTAATCCTCTCCTCAACAAGTGTATTAAAACCTGTATCATAATTCTCATCAGGATCGAAATGGTTGATGACAACATCAAACCTGTCCTTCAGAAGGCGTTCCAGCTCCTTTTTCTCTTTAATTGGCATTACCATAATTCTCGGGTGATCGTAAAGGTATGGTCTATTGGTAACTATAGTTACCTCCAGCTCCGGATTATAATCGATTAAAGCTTGCATAAAAGTAGCGTTGCGGATCAATTCATCACCTTGCCCATCAGCAATATTGTGTACGATCAACACCTTCTTTACTTTCTTTGTGCCTTTTCCTAACGCCTGCTCAACAGACCTGTGCATTAAGAAAGAATTTGAATCATCTAATATTTGTCTCGCTCTATCGCGGCTCTCTTTAGACACATCAGGCCGGGTTGACAAATAGAATAAGAAATATTTCAAATTTCCTCGTGGATCGAATCTCGAAAAGATTTTATCAATCTGCTCTAAAGTAAAAGTTCCGGGATTTCGGAACAATAATTTTTCTAAAATGTCGGCACATATTAAGCTCTGCATTTCGCCGCTGAGCTCTTTTCCATCGACAATCATTTGTGCAATTTCGTCAAGACCAATAATGTCATAGTCAACAAGATGTCCTAATGCAATCGCAGCCGAAGAATAAACATCGAAGGAAAGCCCCGGGGTTTTGAATAATATTGCACTCAGGATATCAGTAGCTTTGGCGGACCATTCTGATTGACCATAAGCAATGACTTCAAGCATTACACCGGCCCTGAAATACTGCCTGTGGAGTAAATCTTTGGTCAGAAAAATGTCCTTAAATAACTCAAATGTTGTTTCAGTAAGAAGACCATATGGCATGAGTGCGGTAAGCACATCAACGTATGGAACTTCATTCATTGGATCGCCAGGCGTTGTTAAAAAATCTCGCAATATTTTCTCAGCCCTTGTTGTTGACTGAGTTGATCCTATTTTCTCCTTAATAATAAACGCGAGCATAAATCCAATGTAATGTCTTGCTTGCCTGGGTATTACCGGTTTATTAAGACCTTCTTCAAAAACGGTGAAGGTTTTTTCACGCATATCCGGCACATGCTCAATAAACCTTACAAAGATCGTAGCAAGCCAGGAAAAAACATCAGAATGTTTATGCTCCTGCATTATTAAATTCTTCACCAATTGTAAGCTGGACTCACCTATCAGGTCTCTACGATAATGCGCAATACTTGTAAATGCGTAGGTAATTGCATTAACGGTGTACATAATTTCATCAAGATCCATATTCTTCACACGATATTCAAGAGCACTCAATAAATCACTGTCAAATCTTTCAGGTCTGTTGTAAACAATCATACCTAAAGATTGAAAGGCAGCACCGTAAATTTCAGGATGGTAATTTGATGTATTTAATATGTCTTTCAATGCTTCTCTTGCCGTAATCACTCTTGGCAGGTCAGGACTGTTAATTATTATTTCTTCCAGATTTTCAATAAAACCAACATCTACTTTCACTCGTTCGGGGCTTTGCGCCGCGGAGTCCCCATCCCCCTCATCCCCATACCCTGCCCACGGGAACAATATTCCGCCAATAAATGCGATTGCGCCAAAGAGCCACTCAAGCGGAACCTCAGAAAACGGAATGTGAGCGGATATGAGTCCTTTGCCAGCTGGAGGCACACCTTCGCGCTTCACAAATACATCCGCAATTTTCGTTGGCTTTACATTCTGTATTTTTTTGTACCAGCTAAATCCACCAAACACGCCCAACTGTCTACGCAGAAAGTCTAGAGAAAATATGCTGGAATACCCCTTTACCCTTTGCAATCCCATTTCAGATAATTCCGATGATTTATGCATTATAGGTACACACCATATTGCCAATAAACCGTCATTAGCAAGATTATTCGCGATAAGATGGGAGCGCCAATATCCGCTATCCCATACTAAACTTTCATCCGGATTCTTAACTACAACTATAGACGCGCCTTCTTTCAATTCCGGAGGTGTAAAGATCCTGGCGTCTTCAGCATAAAAATGTAAATTTGCTTTTCTACCCTTATACTCAATGACTACCTTTACTTTTCCACCTTTACCCGGCTGAAGTTCGCCTTCAACCTGCGGATCAGATACACTTGCGCCCCAAAACCATAGGTAGCGCTTTAAGATAAGTACTTTCTGATAAGAACGATGATAACCCTTCCATTCTTTTGAATAAACAGGATCAACAAATACAAAATCCGTAATATTGGGCAGTGATTTGACTAATCTTCTTATCGTGCTAAAATCTCTCCCGGAAGCGGGATAATAAAGCACGCCTTTTGTGTTCAGGATATCATCTATTACCGGCATTTGTTCAACGTCAACTTCGCCATTTCCCTCACTTGCCCCGTACTCAAACACATGCACACCAAGCCATGTAAAAACACCCCATACCTTGGAGATGAGCCAATCTGAAAAGTCAGAAAACGGAATGTGGGCAGGAATAGGTTTGTCTGGCCCGGTGTGCCTATCCTCCTCTACATTTTCATTAGGTGCACTTTGTCCGGGCAATGATGGCTTGATGCCCTGCAATGCGCTTCTAAAAGCATCGACATCACCACCAGCGCTTGGAGGCTCTGCTTCTTTTTCTCTCTTTCTTTCGTCTTCTTTTATCTGACCGCCTCTCTCGCCGAATAGATGTTTTCGTCTAAATTCTATTAGTGCATTTTTAAAATCATCAATGGATTCATAACGGAATCGGCTTCGAATAGTGGCATTAAGAATGAAATTCTCAAGCGCTGAAGCCAGCTCACTATCGCCGTCGATTTTGCCTTCATAGGTAGCGTATTCGTAGCTATCGTGACCTGTGGGCGAACGCCTAAGCTTAAAAGAATGCCTAATCAAATAACCAATTCTCGAAATCTGCTGAAATAGAATCTCAGTGCGTTCGTTTTCATCTTCAGAATCAAAATGATGCAGTTTTTCTTGTACTACGATAATGGGCTTTGCCGATCGAAGTCGTTTTCTCAACTTTTCATAACCATGCTTTCTACCTACTGATTTAAAAAATAGCGCGTTCTCATCAAATCTAGACACGACAAGACCGTTAGCATTTAACTCAATAAGTGGATCGCATGCATCAATAAGTATTCTGAATATCTCATCCAGGAAATCTGTGGTATAAAACCAATGGCTCATTGAGTTGATGCACTCAAGATTTCTGCCAGTTATTTTCTTTTCTTCGGATGAAAGTATGTGCGTATCCGGATACAACGAATCATCCTTTACTAGCTGCCCGAATACAATATCCTGCCGTGCAATATTACTAATCGCATTTTGCCCTTTTCCGTTTTTAATGATTATCTCTCTTAGGGGATACGTGTTCCCCCCTCTCTTATAGCAATATCCTCTTAAGCCGTAAAACTGACCGAAATACGAATTTTCCACATCAAGCCACTTCTGATGCGGTAAATATGCTGAGACATCGGAAGCGTCCTTACTAAGTTCATATATGTAGTCGTTTTCATCGATAATCCGCTCCATCGGATCAAATTTTCCTCTAGGATAATATTCCATAGCACCGACATATATAACACCGCCGTTTGGATTTGTTATCCGCCTCATTTCATCTATTGTAATTCTATTTAAACCTTTTTGAACTACATTCATGAGCTCAAGCCCATATCCTTCAGGTGACCAAAGCAACTTGGTCTTTGTGTTGTGTCTAAACCTATCTTTCATAAGGTAAGCTACATAATTTCTAAAAACAATCGGTATTTGCGTGTAAGCTTTTTCCATAATAACGCAATCAGCGTATCCATCCGGAAAAGAAAGTCGTGGATCAGCCATCCAAAACTCACTATCGCTCACAAAAGCAAGTACCTTTTCTTTTGCCTCTTTGAATGTTGCTGCAGATTCTATCGCAGCCTTGATTGTTCTTACGGCCTCTGGTTTTATCCATGTGCAATTTGCGCAGACAAGATATGTTTTCGTTTTTAACTTATCGGGCATTCTCATCCATGTGTCCTTAAGCAACCGTTCGTTAAGATCCACGAGTATGATGCGTTCTATGCCCTGAACTTCTTGCAAAATATTGTAATCTGTGCTTCCCGCACATATGACAACAAGCGTTTTCTTCTGAGACGCAACTTCACAAGCCCAGTTAATATTGCTATCTCTCTTAAATTTTGCCGACTTGTCCTTATTGCAGGTTTTTGAACTGTGTGAATGCGGAATATAGTCTTCTGGGAATGCTCCACTTGCATCAATGATTTTTCCCGTTGCTGGACCTTGAAGATAGGGTTCAAGTAATTGACCTAGATCTTGCCATTCATGTTGTTGTTCTAATGTGCTCTCTGGCTCCTCACCCCCCGCCTCTCGTCCTTCGTCCCTCTTTTCCTCTTGCTCCCACGCCGGCTCGCAGACAAACCAACGCTTGCCTTTTTCTACCTCGACACATTCTATTCCTCTAGTTGTTTCCGGCTCAGTTTCTGTAAAGTAATAAGAAAGCAGTATCTCCCCGTTTTCGCCTTCGAACGGGATGTAGAAGACATCTGCTTCTTTGTATATCTTTTTCCAGTGATAGCGTTTGAGGAGGTCGTCTGCGGAATTACCGTAATGTTTCTTGATAATTTGTTGGAGACAGTCGGCGTTTATCTCGTCATCATCAAAGCAGGTAAGTGCTTCCTCCATTAATTGGAATAGGTACATAAACGCGACGTCGTCCTGAAAAGATTCTGCGGATTTGAGATGGCCAAGCTCTGTTTCGTTTCCAACGATTGAGCGCGTATCTCCTGTTTTCTTAGAGCGTATAATTGGGAATCTCGTAGCCGGAGAAAGCGCAAAAGAAAGCTCGTTAAACAAGAAAGTGCATATCAAAACTATGGATACTAGTCGTCTAATAGCTGTATAATTTTTTTATTATTGGAGAACATATTTTATAATATAGCATAAAATACCTTGCTATATGTCACGGGAATGTAAAACCGCACGTAATAGTATTGTCACAAAACATTGTGACCATATTGTGACTAAAATACGTCTTGAAATTGTAAAAATTCACCAAAATTGGTACAAAATAAAAAGAGGATACTGTTTTAAGTATCCTCTTTAATCTATTGGGCTTGTTTCTATCTATATTGGCGTCCCCACGGGGATTCGTCCAATTCTGACATATTGTTCCTTCTGTCAATTCGCAACTATCAAGAAACCTTGAGAATGCTTTTTGTTTTCTTGAGGAACTTTTTTGCGCTTTCAATAGTCACGGATGCGCCTTCCTTAGAAAACTTTCTGTTATAGTCTGCTTCTTCTCTAAGAATCATAGAATTTTTGAAATCTTCTGCTAATTGAGAATCTAATTTCTTTTTTTCAACAAAAAGTTCTCTTATGGCAAGGTAAAGACAGTAGTGCCCTCTTTCTCTGTAGCACAAGAGTAAAGAAGTGCCCGAGCAGAATGAAACATAGAATAATAGCCTTTGATAGTAGCCCATTTAAAGCCAGACTTCTGCAATTCTTCTAGTGCAGATTTTAAATCGCTTTCCGCATCTTCGATTTCAAGACCTATTAGATGCGTTGCGGCTTGAAAGCGAAATATCCTTCTTTTTGCCAAGCAATCTTTAAAGGTTGTTTTCATCAATTTCTTTTTCCCAAAGGAGCTTCCCTTGTTCTATCTGATTCATAAAAACTTTTTCTCTCTTGTTTTTCATCAAAAGATCTGTTGGTGTATAAATGACTGCTTGTATCTTTTTTTGAGCCGTCTCGTTAGGATAAGAGTATTTATCGATAATGGCTTTAACCCTATCTTTATCTGTTGTAACAATGAAAAGGTCTATATCGCTTTCTTCGGAATCTGTCCCCGAGACCCAGCTTCCATAGAGAACTACCTTTCGAGCGTGTGGCTTGAGGTTTTCTATTAGAGGCTCAACAAGAAGTAGATTATTGAGAATCTTAAACGCCTTTATGTATGGATTTGAAGCGTCGATAGAATAATAGCACATTCTGCCTTCTGTTTTTCTTTGGAGTATGCCCTTTTTGTAAAGTTGGTTTAGGATATAATTGGCCGAGCCATAGCTAATTTTAGCCCTTCTGGCAATCTCCCTTTCATAACATAAGCCGCCGGAATGCATAAGAAGAAATCGTAACACCCTTTGCGCATTGGTAGCAATAAGATACTTGGAAAGCATTTATAAACCTCGCTCATTTTATTGAATGATTACTCATCATAATGAGTATATCATACCGTTGAAAACGCTGCAAGTTTTATTTTAAAATTTTTACAGGCTCTGCTATTTGGGACTGATTGTACAATGAGTATAGGTGCTTGGACGCTAAAGGAAACGTTTGACTGGAAGACAGGTATGGTATTGAGCATAGAAAAATAAGAAAGTATAGAATAATTTATAAAAGGTTAAAAAAGGGTATTATTGCTTAAAATAGCTTAAAATAAGGCTTGGTATAAAGATTTTAAATAGGCGTAAGTAGTAACCGTGAGTAGGGAAATGCATAAAATAGGTATAGGGAGGCGTTTAAAGACGGCTTTTTTAGGTTTTTATAAGAAATAAGAGGATAAGGAGGTGAATTGTAATGAAAGAACAACGTAAGGTAGGCATATATGCAAGAGTCAGCACTAACGACCAAAATATAGACACACAACTATTACCTTTAAAAGAATACTGCAAAAGAATGAATTATACGATAGTAGATAAGTATGTTGATAAGGGTTTTAGCGGGAAAGACGATAAACGACCTCAATTTGAGCGTTTGTTAGCCGATATGAGGGTAAGCAACGGGTTTAATTGCTTAGTTGTGTATAAGCTTGATAGGATAGGGCGTTCTTTGAAGCATTTGCTTAATCTATTCGAGGAGTTTAAGAACCGAGGAGTTGAGTTTATTTCCTTAACACAGAATATCAATACAGGCACTCCAGAAGGCAAGATGTTTTGGCAGATGTTAGGGGTTTTCGCTGAATTTGAGCGAGAATTGATAGTGGCAAGGACTAACTCGGGGCTGAACAGAGCAAGAAAACAAGGCAAGACACTCGGTAGACCTAAAGGTAGCAAGGATAAGAAGAGAAGAAGGCGGTCAGGTTATATTAGGAGGTGGGCTACCTAAACTGCTCCTTTACTTTGGGGCGTTACAGTTAATTCTTACTGGTGTGTTTTTTCTTGTTTTTTCTTGTTTGCTTCGTTCTTTGCGTTTTTTGCTTTGTTTACTTGTTTGTTGTGTTTATCCTTATC
>JABMRN010000142.1 GCA_013202515.1 Candidatus Omnitrophota bacterium
GGCCTTACCTGACGGGGATTCTGTTTCTTTTGATTGTTCTAATGGGTGTCGGAATTAGCTATCTGGCAGTAATGGAAAAAAAGATAATTACCTCACCCAAGGACGTCTCGATCATATTGATCAACTGCCTGATTCTGATAGTAATAAGCCAGTTTCTTATACAGGCCCCATATCCTGACTATGTCATTCCTCTTTCAGGCTGTGCCATGCTAGTAGCACTTCTTGTAAATGCAAACACCGCATTTATTGTTTCGATAATTTTTAGCATATTCCTGGGGGTGGTTGCAGGCGGAAAAATAGAGATAATCATTGCCTTATTTGTAGCCGGTTTTATAGGTGCCTATATGGTACGGGATGCCAGGCGCAGATCCAGGATTATTCTTGCCGGTATTGTCTCGGGGGCTGCATCTATGTTTGCAATAATGGCTATCGGACTTTTGAATAATCTAGATTTCAAGATATACATGTACGAAGCACTTTGGGGGTTTGCTGGCGGGGTATTTTCCATATTTTGGGTAATGGGATTTTTGCCATTATTTGAATACCTGTTTAAGACCACCACCAATATTACCCTTCTTGAGTTATCCGATTTAAACCATCCGCTTTTAAAAGAATTGACCCTAAATGCTCCTGGCACATATCAACATTGTGTCGTAGTGGGCAATCTTGCAGATGCAGCCTGCGAGGCAATAGGTGCGAATTCTCTTCTCGCTAAAGTTGGGGCATACTATCACGATATAGGAAAAATCGAGAAGGGCGAATATTTTAGCGAGAACGAGATGGGTGCCCAGTCGAAACATAGCAAACTTACCCCGTCTATGAGTGCGCTAATTATAACAAATCACGTAAAAGACGGCATAGACCTGGCAAAAAAATATAATCTTAATCCGAAGGTGATAGATTTTATAGCACAGCATCATGGCACAGGACTAATATATTATTTTTACCAGAGGGCGCTTGAGAAGGTAAAGGACAACGAGGCGTTGAATGAAGATGAATTCCGCTATCCTGGACCGAAACCCCAGACGAAGGAAGCGGCTATAGTACTTTTAGCGGATTCTGTGGAGGCCTCATCCAGGGCCCTAAGCGACCCGACACCTGGCCGCATAAGAGGGCTTGTCCAGAAGATTATAAATAATAAATTTATTGACAACCAGCTTGACGAGTGCGACCTCACACTTAAAGACCTTAATAAGATTGCTGCAAGTTTCGTGAGGGTTTTGACAGCGGTATTTCACACCAGGCTGGATTATCCAAAAAATAACAAGAAGAAGAATGGTAACGGAATGAAGAAGTTTAACTTCAAGGGAAAATTCCGTACATACGGTAATAAGTGAAACAAAGTATAAAAGCAGTTAATATAAACAGGAAAAGAAAGGTAAGCACAGCGTCAGTCAAAAAGATAGCAGGTTTTGTCTTAAGGAAGTTCTATAAAAAAAGAAAAGAAATAATATTAAACATTATACTTGCTTCTGACAGCTACCTCAAAAGACTGAATAGAATTTACAAAAGCAAAAATAGGCTTACCGATGTGTTGTGTTTCCCGATGGATAAAGGCGCGGATATTTATATTTCTTCCGATAGGGCAGCAGTCAATTCAAAAAGATTTGGATTAAGCTTTAAGCACGAAATCTATCTTTATACGATCCACGGTGTATTGCATATGCTTGGGTTCCGTGATAATACTAAGAGTCAAAAAAAGCGGATGGAGAAAGTCGAGCACCGGTTGTTAGAAGAGCTTCGCGATATTTAAGATTTATCCGAGCATCAGATAGCGAGCAAGAATGAAAAGCAAAAATTTCGTTGAAAGCCTCAATGCCTCAGTTGAAGGATTCATCTATGCCTTAAAGACACAGAGAAATATGAGGATTCATTTTCTTCTGGGTGTTTTGGTGCTCGTAGCCGGCATCTATTTTAATCTGAACAAAACCGATCTTCTTTTTCTTTTTACAGCGATATGCATCGTTATTATCTTAGAGATGATAAATACCTCCATAGAGCTAACCGTGGATCTCATAAAAGATGTATTTCATCCCCTAGCCAGAGTAATAAAGGATATTTCAGCCGGGGCGGTATTTATAGCCGCGCTGAATGCGCTTGTAATCGGTTACGTAGTGTTTTCAAGGGGTGCTGCCTTCAAAATAGAGGATCTGGTGCATCAGATAAAACAGTCGTCCTGGCACATTACGTTTATAGCATTTATACTAGTACTATTTCTCGTAGTCATTGGTAAGGTTTTTTCAAAAAAGGGAACACCTTTCAGGGGCGGAATGCCGAGTGGACATGCGGCCTTTGCATTCAGCATGTGGACGGCGATAACATTTCTTACGGAACAGGGTATTATCTCAGTACTTGTTTTTATAATGGCTGTTCTGATAGCAAGGCACAGGGTTATTGCCAAGATTCACAATGCCTGGGAAGTGATCGTAGGAGCAGTTCTGGGCACATTAACGACAGCAGTTGTCTTTCAGATTTTAAGGTAATCGCATAAAGAAAATAACCAATTAACGGAGAAAACCATGCTTACAAAGATACGCAATACCTTTATAACGGGCATAGCCGTTATACTTCCAACGGCTCTATCGATTATCATCATAAGATTTCTTTTTATCAAGATAAACAGCTGGCTTCTTAATCCGCTCACCCAAATGTTAAAACCATATCTTTCAAGTGTGCATGCCGAAAGTACTATAAAGGCTGTAATATTTCTTTTGATCATTGGCCTTATATGTCTTATAGGCTGGGCAGCCAACATCCTCGTTATAAGAAGATTTTTTAGTCTGGGCGAGAATATTTTACTAAAGATTCCCATGTTCGGTAGGATTTATAACGCCGTAAGGCAAATAAGTACTGCTTTTTTGGGACAGGGAAAGAACACAATATTTAAAAGGGTTGTTTTATTTGAATACCCCAGAAAGGGCATCTATTCAATCGGTTTTCTTACCGGCGAGGGAAGGGGAGAGATACAGAACAAGACTAACGAGAATGTTGTTAATGTTTTTGTCCCGACAACGCCTAATCCTACAAGCGGAATATTTCTTGTAGTTCCGAAAGAGCAATTGATATACCTTAAAATGAGTGTTGAAGAAGGCATGAAGATGGTTATTTCAGGGGGTGCAGTATCCCCATCGTTTGAAGAAAAGGCGTAAGCAGAATGGCGATAATAAAGACAGATGCCATACTGTTAAAAAAAACACAGCTGCGTGAAACAAGTCTTATAATCGATTTTTTTACTGAAGAAAGCGGCAAGATTAAGGGTGTCTTAAAGGGCGTAAGATGTCCCGAACCCCAGTTCGGTGCTCTATATGAAGTGTTCACGCTGGACAGAATAGTTTTCTACGAAAAGAAGAATAAAGATTTATTTATTATTTCGCAGTGTGAGTTAATCGATTTTTTCCCTGAACTCAGGGAGAGTTTAGAAAAACTGGGTTATGCCTCTTATTTTACGGAATTGATTGATCTTGCCGTAGAATCCGGGGAGAAGAACAAAGCAATCTTTAAGCTTCTTTTGGATTCTTTAAGGATTTTATCCGAACCCGGCAGCGCAAAACGCCTAACACGCGTTTTTGAAATAAAACTGCTTAAAGAGCTGGGGCTTATGCCGGGACTTAAAAGTTGTGTAAGTTGCGGAAAAGAAGTTGCTACCGGTAAGGCAGGTTTCAGTATAATAGGTGGCGGAATATTATGCCGGGATTGTTTTAAATCTGATCCAAAGGTAAGGCCGATTCTTGCAGGAACGCTTAATTTTATAGAACATGTTTCAGTAACACCTATGGATAAGATTTCAAGGATAAAGGTTTCTACGGATGTCGGCAGGGAACTTGAACGGGTAATGGCTGATTTTTTAAGTTTTCACATTAACAGGAAATTCAAGTCGATAGAATTCCTACAGGAAGTAGGAGCATTGTAAAAAGGGGAATATATGGTTGATTTAGCGAAGATAACATCTCTATGTAAACGTAGGGGATTCATTTTTCAATCAAGCGAGATTTACGGCGGCTTAGCAAGCGTATGGGATTACGGTCCCATGGGCGCTGAGTTAAAGAACAATATAAAGAAGGCCTGGTGGGAAAGCCTTGTTTATAAAAGAGACGATATCGAAGGGCTTGATGCGGCCATTCTTATGAATAGGGAAGTGTGGCGTGCCTCTGGGCACATCACGAGTTTTGCAGATTTATTGGTTGACTGTAAGAATTGCAAAAAAAGATTTAGGAGCGATCAACTCAAAAAGGATAAGTGTCCCGAATGTGAAGGAGCGTTGACCGAACCCAAGCAATTCAATCTCATGTTTAAAACAAGTGTCGGATCCGTAGAGGGCAAGGGGTCTGAAATATTCCTACGACCTGAAACTGCCCAGGGCATATTTGTGAATTTTCAGAATGTTGTTACCGCCTCAAGGAGAAAGCTTCCCTTCGGCATAGCCCAGATAGGCAAGGCCTACAGGAATGAAATAACTACGGGTAATTTTACATTCCGCTCACGTGAATTCGAACAAATGGAAATGGAGTATTTTGTCTATCCCGAAGATGCAGAGAAGTGGTATGAGTATTGGCTTAAAGAAAGAATGAATTGGTATACGGCACTTGGGATGAAAAAAGAGAATCTGCACCTTCGGGAACACGAAAAAGATGAACTCGCTCATTATGCTAGAAGGTGCCATGATATAGAGTATAAGTTTCCCTTTGGGTGGGCAGAGTTAGAAGGTATTGCCAACAGGGGAGACTTCGATTTAAATCAGCATGCTACAAATAGCGGAAAGGATTTGAGTTACTATGACGAGGCTACAAAGAAAAGGGTGATACCTTTTGTGATTGAGCCCTCAGGTGGTATTGACAGGGCCTTTCTTGCTTTTTTAATCGATAGCTATAGGGAGGAAAAAGTCCGGGGCGAAAAAAGAGTTGTTCTTGGTCTTAGTAAGGAGCTTGCACCGATAAAGGCCGCGGTCCTTCCGCTCTTACGCAACAGACCGGAAATAGTAAGCATGGCAAAGAATATATGTAAAGAGCTACGCGGCAAGAATAGGGTAGTATATGATGATACGGCTTCAATCGGACGGCTTTACAGAAGACAGGATGAGATAGGTACCCTTTACTGCATAACCGTAGACGTTGATTCTCTCACTGACAAGAAAGTAACCGTCCGTGACCGTGATTCGATGAAACAAGACAGGATAGGCGTTGATAAATTAAAGGAGTATCTAGAGGACAAGTTGAAATAATATCAGGTGTTGGGCATTGATATCAAGGGTTGATATTCAAAGCCCAGCGCTCTTGAAAGGAGAAGAAGATGGCTAAGAAGAAGCAGAAGTTCGTTTATTTCTTTGGTGACGGCAAGGCTGATGGTAAGTCTGCAATGAAAAATTTACTCGGTGGTAAAGGTGCCAACCTTGCTGAGATGACAAATCTAAAAATTCCGGTTCCGGCCGGTTTTACAATATCTACGGATGTCTGTACTTATTTCTATGAACACAAGAGGACCTTTCCGTCTCAGCTAAAAGAAGATGTCTTAAAGGCTTTAAAAAAAGTTGAGAATGTCATGGGGGCCAAGTTTGGTGACAAGGATAATCCTCTTTTGGTTTCCGTACGTTCGGGGGCTAGGGTTTCGATGCCTGGGATGATGGATACGGTATTGAATCTAGGTCTTAATAATACGACCGTTAAAGGGCTCATCAAGCAGACTGGCAACGCTAGGTTTGCGTATGATGCCTACAGGCGTTTTGTTCAGATGTATGGGGACGTTGTCATGGGGCTTAAGCCTAAGTCTAAGGACGAGCACGACCCATTTGAAGTCGTTATGGATAAGGTCAAAGAGAACAAAGGCGTAAAGCTTGATCTTGAACTTGACGCAGAAGACTTGAAAGAACTAGTAGAGCTTTACAAGAAAGAAATCAAGCTTAAAACCGGAAAGCATTTTCCAGAAGATCCTATGGCTCAACTATGGGGTTCAGTAGGTGCGGTTTTTGAATCCTGGAATAACGAGAGGGCTATTGCCTACCGACAGATAAATGGCATACCCGGTGGTTGGGGAACTGCTGTTAACGTTCAATCGATGGTTTTCGGTAATATGGGTGAGTCAAGTGGTACGGGTGTAGCCTTTACGCGCGATCCGGCTACGGGCGAAAATAAATTTTACGGTGAATATCTTTTAGATGCCCAGGGCGAAGACGTCGTGGCAGGAACAAGAACACCCCAGCCGATAACACAATTAC
>JABMRN010000143.1 GCA_013202515.1 Candidatus Omnitrophota bacterium
ACTACGTTACGCCAGACGCCTGACGTTTCGCCCAACGCCTACGCCTTACGCATAACGCTAACTAGGGTACACTTTCCTGTGTGGAGCGGGAACAGTTTCCTGTGTGCTACGGGGACACTTTCCTATTTGATTCGAAAGCGTTTCGGAACACTTTCCTATTTGATTCGAAAGCGTTTCGGAACATGGTGCACATTTATTTTAGTATTTATGCAATAGGAAAACAAGAGGATTAGAAGGGAGTAGGCTCTCCACTGCCATCCTCCTGTTTAAAAAGCACAAAAATTACAGGGTTTTTTAGAAGGGTTGGTTAAACATTACGCAGCTCTTAAGAATTTGAGAACGCGGTTATATCTATCTCGACACATTTGCCCTTCATCATACCTTCTTGCTTTTGGTATGAGGGTAAAGACAAGAAATGCTCCCGGTTTATTGTCGTCGATTTCGGCTATATTCATATTGTCCTGCAGTGCGTTCTTATCTATCCCCAACTTTTTGAAAATGCCATAGATCTCATCTACAGTATATTCCATATGTATTTTTGCAAGAGAAATTACTACAATTTCCAGGAGGGGATAATAATTATCTAACGAAAAATGCGCATTTGCTGCATGCGCGTGTTCATCGATATAAACGTTTCTGACAGTCTTACCAAAAGCTTGTAAGTCATTCTGCTCAGCTATCGGGGCAAAAGTTAGCACCACATTATTTTGTTCATCACTTAAATCTATGTGATGTTTTTGTTCTAATTTATTTTTAAGTTCATCGGATGAGGTGAAATCCTCTATTACTAGATTGTTCATCCTTTTTTCCATTTTTGGGTTTTTTGTTATCATTTCCCTCTTCCATTGTTTAAGCCTGGCAACAAGTTTTACGTGTTGCTCTCTAAACCCGCTCAGTTTTTTACTGAATGCTACCACAACTTTTTTATCCGAGAAAAGGATATTGCATATCATCTCTTCGGTGTTCTTAGATAGCGTCTCCGGGCTTACCAGATTGTCCAAAACCGGCGTAAGTTCTGTCGAAGGTAAAGACGAATCGGATGGCGGCCTTTGCTCTAGAGCACTCTTCCCGGAAGGAGAGCTATTTACGACTAACCCGTTGTACATCCAGAAAACTCTTGGTGAAGCTTTCGCAACTTCAATGGGAATAATGCAAGGCGAGATTTTTTTGTCAAAAAATTGGTCAATAGAACCATCTACAATAAATTCGATGCCTCCTAATGCAACTGTTACATATGCATGCTCTCTTCCGGAGCCAATGTAAGCCCTGACAAAGGTGTTTCTAAAACCCTCCTTTTTAAGTGTTCCGGATATCTCCTTAGACAAATCTTTGCATGCGCCGTCTAAGTATCTATACTTTCCGCTTTCCCGATATTTATTTATCTCTTCTTCTATTGCCCGAAAAGCCCTTTCTAGTTTCACTTTGTCTACATCCGCAAGTTCATCCTTGTAGGTTTTAACAAATTTATTAAAATTCATATTAATAAATTGTTCAAACTTCGCCTGATCTTCATCCCGCATTACAATGCCAGGCATTAACATATTTACATTCCGGGATGACCAGCCAGAACTTGCAAGGTAAGGACTGTACGTTACTATTCTCCCATCAAAACTTTCATGTATGAGCCCATCTTTTTTAAGCATTTCTAAGGCTCGTATTATCGCGGGCCTAGAATACCGCTTCCTTGCTACAATCTGATACACAGTTACCGACCGACCACCGAACTCTTCTTTCAGGACTTCGAGGAGGTGCTCCGGGGTGCAGCCGGCATTATATTGCCTTGCATAATACTCCACAGTCCCTTCTTTTAGTCCTTCTTCGAAAGATCTAAAGTCTATGCTTCCCACAAGTTTTCTCATACGCGCATTGCTAATGTGATAGGCAGGAATAAGCTTTTTTGATCTATCAGCTACAACCTTGACTTTAGCGTCTAGTAGCTTCTTTATTACATCAGCGGCCTCTACACTTGTAAGGTCATTCTCCCAGTCGTTGGCTACGTTGATAATCCTCTCATCTTCGGTAACAGAGGCACTTTCCAGACGGCCTAAAATTTCCACCAGATCATCGATGTGCATAAAATTTCTCTTGGTTGGCCAAATAGTAAGCTTAGAATCCACGGGGGCTGTAAAAAGACTTCTTATAAAGAACGGCACTAGCACTTCATGTGGTTGTCCGTGTCCGTAGATATTACTAAGGCGTAGGATAAGACCTGTTTTTCTACCGTCTGCAGCCCTACCAAATCTTAGGACCAGTCTTTCGGCCAGGAGTTTGCTTAAAGGATAATTGAAGCCAAGCATGCGTTCATCTGCAAAGGGTGGGATAGGTCTTTTAAGTAAAAACTCCCCAACGAATTCCTCGGCGGAAACATCCAGCTTGCCCTCCTTTGCTATAAAGCTTTCGACATACCGGCCGAATGCCTCTTCCGCATCATCAAGCCACTTGGCCTGTTCGGGATACTTATCACCGGGTAACACCGTTTCTTCAGTTGCCAGTTCCCCCTCTTTTAAACCGCTAAAATCATAAGTAACAAAAGTGGAAGTAAATAATAACCTTTTATCCGATTTCGAGCATAGAGCGGCAAGTATGCCGGTAGTAAGCGCATTCGAAACATATGTCTCTACCGGTAGGTCCATAGTTAAAGCCTGATTACCTAACGCTCCGAAGTGATAAACAGCTTTTGATTTTTCGATTAATTTTTTCAAGTCGTCATAATCCGGTTCGGTAAGATCAAAATCGACTCTATGAAGAGAATCGCTAGGTGTGAGGTTGGAAAGGTTTATTGATGTCTGTCGGACAGCGGCGGCCACGGGCATCCCCCTCTCGGTTAACGTATTACATAGGTTAGAACCTATGAAGCC
>JABMRN010000144.1 GCA_013202515.1 Candidatus Omnitrophota bacterium
GAAGTTATGTATGATATCTATCACCTTGCCGAAATCCCAGCTCCAGGTATCAAGCCCTGTCTCGGCAAAACCTATCATTCTTCTTGTATCTCCCTGTACCCGGCTCTTGGTTAAAAATTCGTCTTTAAAGGCGTTAACCCTTTTCCAAAGTGCTATTTTTTCTAGTTTTTCTTCATCTGTCTTAGCTGTTTCGGCAAACTGCCCCTCCGGCGAAGTTATCGGCATCCATACATCGGGATCCGTGTTTATGAAGCCCTTCCCCTTTCGTCCACGTTCAGGGTCAGGGAGATATTCTCCGTATTCGTTTTCCAAGGCCTCCAGAAATTCCCGTGAATAGGTATGAGAACCGAGGCTTATCCCATGTTTCTCTCCGGGGCTTATAACTCCTGTGTCTATGAGAAGCTTTTTGGCATTTTCCCAGCTGAATTTTTCCTTGACCTGAACGTCGCCTGTTTGCCTATCATGTATGTTTAACCCGTATTGATCCAATTCCTCTTTTTCCCAGTCCTTCTGATTATCGGGTATCTCGTGGTTAATGCTGAACATTTCGACGTGATGCGTGTCCTTACAAGCCATATCTTCGGAAGGCACCACAAAGTGATCTGTCCAGAATACAGAGAGCCGGTTTTCTCTGGTTCTTGCGAGAATCTGCGAAGCGAATATCGCGGATTCGAGCATTGTTTCAGGAATTCCTTCGCCGTCAATCACGACATTATTCGGTATCTGAACGGCAGCTTTTGAGTTTACCTCCACGCCGGGCGCGGGGTAGGTCCTTGTGCCCTTACCGATGGTATGATAAATGGCTATTGACTGGCTATCATTGTCCATGATTTGCTGCAGGTTTTCTATACCCTGTTCGTCCGCGCGTCTTTTCGCCTCCTGCCACATATATAGTGTTACCAGTAGCTGGCCACCTGCACCATCCCAATCCTTCGGGAAGGGTATGGCAAAGACGTGCGCGTTTTTATTGACTACCTGACCCTTTAAATTGTCCAGCCTATCTTGCCAGAAATTGGCCATTTCCTCGTTGGGGCAGGCGACTATGACTACTTTATATCCTGCGCTGGGTTCCTTTACGGCCCGGTACATATTTTCTATGTGCGAAATGTTCTGCGAAGCAACGGGCGAGGTTTCTTTGAGTAGCGCTAGTTCTTCCGGGCGTTTTTTGATGTATCGCGAGACGATAACGGCTATTATTGCGGCTATGCCGATGACGCTGATTGTAATTGCCGCTTCAATCCCGAGCCACGCGATTAGTCCCGTTAAAGTTGATCCGCCCGCAATGAGCCACTGCAATCCCAAAAGCGTTAAGGCCCTCCGTCCGCGGTCACGCACGGCACGCTGTTGTCTAATAAGCTTTCGTGTAAGAACAGCACCTACTGGCATAACCGGTATCAAACTCTTCGGCGGTATGGATGGTTTTTTTACTGCCGCAGGTATGGGTTCTGCTGGCACTGTTACTTTTGGTTTTTCTTCCGGCAGGTCAATTGTTGTCTTTATATCGGCTTTTTTCGTAATATATCCTTTTATGACGATTTCGCCTATATATTCGCCATCTCTGTCGCCCTTACTAAGCATTATCCTGACGCCTACATTTTGTATTATCGAATAGTCTGGATTGAAGCCTTTGTCGCTATAATAGCCAAACAAATAACCATCCGGTTTTGAAAGTGGCTTTATGTTTACAGTGTACGTATTTATGCCTATCTTTTCCTGATTTTCAGCATTCAAAAGTTGCGGCGCGCCATGCTGCCACTTGCCCGTCGCATCACTCCAGACACCTTCTAGCGAAAGACTTCGCATTGTGTCTACCGCTACAAGTGATTGTGGTATTTCAACCTTTAATGCAATATGCTCGTTTTCCTCGAGAGGCCTGCCTATCATGTCCCTTAAGTTAAGCACTACGACGTTACCATCTCTTCTATCTCTTTCTATTGCAAATAGATTAATGCGTGCCCTTACTTCACCTTTATTGGAATCGGGTTTTATATCGGCGGGGTCTACGGCGTTTGAGCGGGCCTGGTCCTTTTTTATGTCAGCAGCGACATATTCGACTGTTGTCCAATTTTCTTCAGTGTAGAATGAGGCTTCAAAAGCTTTTTGTGATCTACCCGTAATTTGTTGTGGCTTTTTTACGCCTGCTCTTTCTAATCTTTCTTCCAAAGAATCAAGAAGATGATTGAGTCTAAACTCCTTCAAATGATCATCGCTCTCATCAAGTAATTGCCTGTAAGCTTCGAGCTGTATCTTTATGTAGCTAAGATCAGTGTTTAGTTCTTTCTTTTTAATATCTTTTTTTGCATTGCGCTCTATTATATCGTTGATTATTCTTAGATATGCTCTGGCTTTCTTAACGCGTATTAAATCAAAGGGATAAGTTTCTATTTCTCTCTCGTAAAATGCTTTTATTGTTTCGACGTCCAGCAAACCGTTTACAACACCTGCTTTAAGAGTAAGCCTATCGGCATTCCAGGTTATCCATCCGGCCAATCCTTCTGGCCCAACTGGGTATTGACACTCTTTAAAGGCTTGTATTAGAGCTTCGTTTACATCGTCTCTGTTTTCATGTATACGCTCTGCATTCGCAAGATCCTCGTGTAGCTTTGAAAAGTCTTCCATCTCTCTTTCGGTGGCCGGCACACCATTAATCAGCTCCCATATGAATGCGTCCTCTCCTGCGGCTCGCGTATAATAAATAGTGGATACGGGCGCAATTCTGTCCTCTATAAATCTTTCCTTTCTCCTGTCTAAGAGCTTTTCTTGCAATGGGTAGAATATTAAAAGGCCTATTGCAGGACCGAGAACAAGTACATACAAAATCCATTTATTATAGACATTCATGAAGAATTGTTTTCGCACCTTTTTGGGTGTGAAAATTAAGGCAAGCAACGCACCCACGCCAATTGCCGCTACAAAGAGTTCCGTGTAGCCCGAGGCTGCATAAATAGGATGTCCAAGAAGCTTCATAGTAAATGCCGCTAAGCCAACTACTGCGAGAACAATACCTGCCTTTTCCACTCCTATTGCCGCCGGTTTAAAGCTACTTTTGCTATCTTCGTTGAACCTAAGCATCAAGGTTCTCCATAAAAGGACAAAAGATGTAATTCCGAATATAACAACCCCCCAATCCCGGAATAAAGGAAAGCGTAACATGAGAGCCAGCGACGACGCTGAAACGCCAAAGGTTAAGAGTGTAACTATTCTTTTTATTGATGGTTTTTTTGCTATGTCTTTTACATTCGCTTTAAACTCGCTCATGGATTCGCGCACCTTGTCGGGGTATGTTTCCCTTGCCTCGCGCAATACCTCTCTTTCATCGTGGGATGTCCTTGACCACCAATTGTCACGCCTGGCCCACAACTGTTCCAGTGTTATTTTTGCTGCGGGAATCATATGTAAAAAGTACAAGCCTGATATCTGTAGAGAAATGAATGTCTGTTTCAGATAGAAGTAAGGCATCATCCCTAATGCTATTTTCCGTTCGGCTTTTGAAAAACCCCACAAGGTAAAGAGAATTACGCTTACTACTGCCATGAGGCCTGTTACCATAGGTATTGCAAGGCCTGTCCTATATAGGACAAACGCCGTGAAAGCCAGAAGTCCAGCAAGCATGAAGGTGCGCGAGCCAAAGGTGATTTTTCCGGCTGTTACTTCGTTGTAGCGATTTCGCATGTCGGTTATTTTGTCGGATACAGCGTCATTGATGAGCCCTATTTCTTTGTTTAATATATTAGTTGCCTCTTCTACGCTGCCAGGGCGGTTCGATTCGACCTCTTGCCTGAATCTTCTCATGGCATCGTCGAACATTTCTGTCTGCCATCCCGGTTTTATACCAGGTCGCTTTTTTTGCATATTGTCAATCAGTTTTAAAAAATCTTTATAGGTGTACTTGTTATTTAAGGCAAATTTATCTAGTTCGCTATCTATGCTATCTACGATTGAAACGCGCACGCCAAGGCTTGGGTTGAGGGTTTTTGATTTACTGACTGCAATACGGTTGATGTCCTGCCTTATTAAATTCAAGTCTCGAGAGCCATTCTTTAAAGCATTCAAGAGATCAGATACTTCCCAAACCAGCTCATCTGTTTCTCCTCTTATCTGTCTGTCAAAAAGTCTGCGCTCTTTTTCTTCTTCTGAAACCTCTTTTGGGCTTAGTTCATATAAAAGGCCGCGAATTGTTCCTATGCTTTTGTTGATTTCATCTCTATCATCCGGGCCGTATTTTAATATGCCTCCGAGCTTTTTAAGTTCTCTTCCAATTTTGTAATTCTGGAATTTTTCTGCAGTTTCTTTCATGCGGTCAAGGCCATCGCGCACAAGACTTTCGTTGTCCGGACCGGATAGCAAAGCGCCGAATAGAGACATTTCGAAAATGATATAGGACGGTGCAATAAATATAACAATACCTGCTGCTATGCTTACGATAAACCAGAAAAGTGGAGGCGTAAACGCCATGATGGCGGATGTTGCCCCTCCTAAGAAATGTAGTTTGTAAAGCAACAATACAAGAGCAAGCATTCCGGTCGTCCCGTATGTAATGGTAGTCATGGCTGTGGCCGGCTTTCCGAAAAGAAGGAAAATGAGTTGGAAGAAATTGTGCGGCCCGGCCTGGCGTATGAAACTTGTGTCCTGTTCCGGGTATTTTATTCTGCCAAGTTTTCGATTTACTGTATTTATTAATACTCCAAGCCCATATCCTAAGAGACCTCCTAAAACAAACCCCAATCCTACACCGATGAAACCTGATCCAATTCCTGTTATCCACGATAATCCTCCCCATGCCTCTATGGGAGTCATAATTCGAGTTCCCAAAAGCGCTCCACCAAATCCCATTCCTATGATTGAACCAAAAAATGCTAGAAAATCAGGCATGTGTTTAAGCATAACGGCTATTGGCGTTATCGTGATCCAGCGTGAACGCTGATACCACCATTCATAGCCAAGTTCCGGCAGGTTTGCCTCAAATGTCTCGGTGGCGTAATCGGCTATGATCATGTTTCTGTACCCATATTTGGAACAGAGAGATCCCAGTTTCGCATCTTCTATAATATCGTTCGAATCGTGTATGCCGAGTGTCTTAAATTTAGTGAAAGTGCCCATGAATTCAAGCGCACGCACAGCCTCTCTGTCTTGAGGGCCTAATTCATAAAGTTCTTTTTTCAGTTCGTATAGATCGTGCTCAAGCTTACCTCTGAAGGTCTGCTCTCCGGTTCTCATGTTTCTTCCGACAAGCTTTTCAAGCCAGAAAGAGTTCGTTGTTCCGTCATAAGGGAAGGGAGACGCTTTATTTATCCGGCGCTCTATCCATTCGGCTGTATTTCTTAGTTTTAAAACAGCCCATCCGCCGAATACAAGGCCTAATCTGAATCCTATAGAGGCACCTAAAAATCCACCTATGAATGCAATAAACGTACCTGCAAAGCTAAGTAATGCAAATCCTAGGAGCGCGCCTCCTATGCCTGCTATTATTCCGGTTACAGCGCTTATGGCCGTTCGTTGAGCAACGAGACCACGCTTTATCATGTTCCATGGCCCATAATCCTGTGTAGTAAACGGATTGTCGCCGAGAGGGTTAAGCCTTAATACACCTTGAAGCACAGCAGGAGAAAGACGTGCCCGCATCTCGGAAAGCACGAAGGCTCTTTCGAGAGCTTTTTCTCTTTCTTCGCTTTCAAGATTTGCAAAGTCATTTTCGCTTAAAAGAGATTGTTCGAAAATATATTTTTGTTTTTCGATATATGTATTTGCGTGCGCTGCGCGAGCAAGTTTTTCCCTTATCCCCTTAAACTGTTTAAGGCTATCCTGTAAGAGTAATAGGTCAACGCCCCAACGCTGGGATTCCTCAAGAAGTTCTCTATGATTTCGTCTTAGATTTCGCGGTCTTATGGCATCATACCCTTCTCTTTCCACTATTTCCTGCAGATAGCTTACGATTGTATTGATTTTCTTGAATCCTATTGCAATGCTCCATGGCTGGAGAACATTCGCCCTGTCTTCAGCATCTAAGATCTCAAATACTTCCGGAGCGCCTGTTTCGCTGAAGTCTGGAAGTCCCAGGACAACTGTTTCACCATCTTGAAGCCTGTTTTGATTATTGAGTAGTTCTGATATGGTTTCCATGGCGCTTATTGCGTAACCTGTAGCCACAGACTTTGTTTCCGGGAGCCTCTCTATCATGTCCCAACCTTCTTTTATTCTGCGGTCTTTTTGTGCAACAGGTGTTACGTCTTCCAAGCTTTCTCCGCGGGCCAATCTTTGCCTTGCTTCCTCTAGATCTAATACTCTTAGATTCTGCTTTTGGGCACCCATCTGGCTTGATAAAAACGCGTAAATACCTTCAGGGATGGCCCCTTCGTTAATTAATTCCGTGAAACGATCGGTAACCTTTTGGTCATGCTCAACAAGTGCCGGCCACACTGTAAGATTAGGGTAATCAGTCCTTAAATTGCGCACGTTGACTGTTTCCAGGATGAAAGGTTCTCCGAAAAGAGGGGTACATCTTGCTATGTGTATAAAAAGCCTTCTATCTGTGCGTAAAGCCTGGTAGATTCTTTCAGCTTCGTCAGCTCCGGTTGTCTCTATTGTCTCAACGATATCTTCGTTATTAAATACAATTTGTCCATTTAATCTAAAACTATTCTCTCGCAGGTCCTGGGCGTATTGTGAAAGTGTATTCGGTAGATTTTCTACTCTCTCCAGCGCTTCAATAAGTTCTTTGCGCGATACACTATTTAGATATACAAAGAAGAAGGGGTCCGCTCCATCTGGGCCCATCTTTCGCAATACATTCATGGGCTTTTTCGACTTTTCCAAGAATCCCTGCATTCCTATTGATTTAGAGAGTTCCCTGGTGATATCCTCTGATCTTCTATAAGATCTGTCTTCGGTTTTGGTTTTGACACCCTGAAAGTGTTCTTCTCCTTCATCTCTTAACTTTGCTACTGCTTCTGCCATTCTTCTGTCAGGTGTTGCCTTACCTATGTCATTGTCTAAGACGCGTATAAGGCCTGATTTATTAAATGCGCCTGTCGTCGATAGATAGAGCTTCTGGAACATGGTGATTGTAACGGTAAAGAAAATTAAACTGATCATATTCTTGGCAAGGAAAAACATGCCACTTACAAACGAGAAAGAAATACCCGGCCTTATTTTACCGGTACTCGCGATGGCTTCGTGAACAGCCGGGAAAAAGTCTGGATTTAGATTAGGAAATACTATCGCTCCAAAAAGGAATATCGCTACGCTTGCGATTATTACTGTAACTAAGAACCTTTTCCCGAGTCTTGACCTTACAGGTTCACGAGAAGCATCATCGCCAAGACGTTCGGTATGCGCTACGTACCTATCCTGAACGGCTTCACGAAGAGGAGCAGAGGATTTTACAACAACTTCGGAAAGCGCAGGTTGACTTCCGAAAGTATCTCTCATTCTCGCTCCTGTCTCAGAAGCTGTCTTTAATCTCTGCGTTAAGCCAAATATTATAGGTATTAAGCCCTCAAAAGTAGTTAATTGTCGGCCCTCTTCGTAATACTCAACTCCATCCTGCGCGTCATTTATTCCATCTAAACCCAGAAGTGTTGTGCCTTCCCACGTTATAGGCACGGAAGTCCTGTTAACTAAATCATAGAGTTCAGAATCTTCCTGGCATGCTGCAAGAAGTGCGCCCTTTGCATCCCGTCCCGTAACAACATTTTTGAGATCTGTACTTCGTAATAACTCTGTAAATTGTGTGCTAAGTGGTGTTGACTCAACGGCTTTTGTAAGAATCTGCAAAAATTCTTTTTTTGTAACACTTAGCTCTAACTCAGCAAAGTTTTCTCCCCTTATCGCTAAGCTTGTTTTTGTTTCCGGAAAATATCCAAATTTGTTTTTTCTGTCTATAAAGTACTTTTCATAATGTGCTGCGCTAGATAATTGCATGTTTTCTAAAAGTGCTTTTAATTCACCTACTAACCTCAAGAAAGCGGCCTCTGTTTCTTCTGTCATTTTCTCAGACTTTAATCCATTTCTTATCTGCATTATTAGCCTATTGATTTCGACATAGATCTCATTTTTCCTTTGCTGAAATCTTAGCTGAGATATTTGTTCTTCTAGCTGCCCGGTTGGTTTATTTTCTGCATTTAATTCTTCTATCCTTCGTGATAAATCAGATATACTGTTTGATATAGTGGTATAATTGATTGGATTTTCTGAGGCATCTTTAATACGTTTTAAGATATATTTTTCTTCGGTCTCAGGTATAATGGGCCGTGTGCCTGGAGATTTTTTTGTAACTGAGGATTTTTTCAAGCCTAGTCTTCCTTCTACGTATTCTTCGGCTTCTCCTATGTCTAGTTTGCTACGATGGGTAACGCCACTTTCTTCAATATATTCCACTCCTACTTCAATCTCTTTTCCATGATAATTTGGGCAATAAGCCCAGGGATGAGGTTCTGTAATAGGTACTTCGCGCGAATAACTATATGGTTCGTATGAATGAACGGTTTTTATTTTTTGCAACGCATCTTTTATCACAACCCTTGCCTCACTTCCAGGAATTGTTATAACAATAGGCATTACTATGTTTCGCAAGAAATTTCTATGTGCGCTTATGGACTCTTCACTATATTGCCA
>JABMRN010000145.1 GCA_013202515.1 Candidatus Omnitrophota bacterium
CTCAAGCGCCCAGAAAAGATTTCGTGCCGTAGGCCTCGAAGATGCAAGATATTTTTCACAAGACTTTATCTCTCTATAAAAACTTTGAAAATCCCGGCTTTTTGATTTTAGAGTCCCGAGATACATCCCAAATGCCCCTGCAATACCTATAGCAGGAGCGCCTCTAATATTCATTTTTTTTATAGCCGCTCTCATGTCCCTGGCGTTACGACAATAAATAAATTTCATTTTACCGGGCAAAAGGCGCTGATCAATAAGCTTCACCCTGTTTTTCTTCCAATCTATGGTGGGAACCGGCATCATGTCCTCCGAGTTATCCGCTGTTAAAAATTCATCCCCTTCATTAAGAAAACCATCCCAAGCGAAACAAGATTATGGGTTATGTGAACGGTTACAGATGAAACCAAGCTTCCTGTTTTTTCATATAAATATGCAAGCAAAATTCCGAGTACCATTATCGGCGCGATCCCAACCAAATGCGCATGCAAAAAAGAAAAAATCAACGCAGTAACCAGGCAGGACCAGAGAATCCCGATGTGCTTTTTGAGCGCACTATACATGAATCCCCTGAAAAATATCTCCTCCATAATGGGGCCTGCTACTGCGGCAAAAAGTGACGAATAAACAAGTATATGTATTCTCTCTTCTTTCATCAAAAGGTCGACTATCGGCTGAACCGGAGGGCTCCACTTAAACAAATTCAAAATTATTAAAGTTATGACCATTATTAAAAATAAAATCGGAATAATTGTGATGTAGCCGCATATACCGTAAAAAACATTTCTGAAAAAGTTTTTGAGAGAAATGCCGATAGTAGCAAGGCGTTGACGGTATATCAAGATTACAAAATTCAGGACAAATACTATTCCGGCAATATCCATAACCGTCGTATTGAAAATAATTCTGAAATTTCTATTGTCGAGGCACGGAATCCTGCGGACTAAAAAGGACTCAAGAAAAAGAATTACATAAGCAAAGGCAAAAAACATTACCGAAACCCTGATTACATCAATAAAATCCCAGTTGATAATGGCGGGGTTGAATGTTCGTTTCATGAGGTGCTGTTTTTTTCTCCATTTATAAATCATAAGGCCATCAAGATAGAGCCCCGCAAGAAAAAGCAAAAGTATAAAGAGATTAAGCGCTGCCAAAAAAAGGTAAAGCGGAGGATTCGTGTATAATAAATTTTCTATTTTTTTCTGCCTTTCCTGTATTTTTTCACTATTGAGAAGCTCGATCTTATGGATCGGGGCCCTCTTCAATGTATCCGGGCGATCTGTTTGTTTATCAATACGTAGAAGAATGCTTACTACTAAAACAAACAAAAACATAAAGATATACGGCCAGTTTGATTTTAGAAATCTACGTACCTGCATATAATTTTAATTTTCCTCGTTCTAGGGTTAAGCGCCTGTTGACCCTAGGCCAAACAATTTCACTGCATTATCGGTTGTGATTCTTTCTATTTCCGATTTCGACATATTTAATATCTCGCTCAATGCCTCCACGAGATACACAAGATAAGCCGGTTCATTTCTTTTACCCCTTAAGACCTGCGGCGCTAAAAAAGGGGCATCGGTTTCCAGCATTAGCCGTTCAAGGGGGGTATGCCTGACTACCTCTCTCAAATTTCGGGCATTTTTAAATGTTATATTGCATGTAAAGGAAATATAAAGTCCCAAATCAAGCGCCTTTTTCATGAATACAATGTCTCCTGAAAAACAATGCATAACACCTCTAAGGTCTGGACTCAATTCCTTTTTAATAACCCGGAGGGTTTCTTCCCCGGCATTCCTCGAATGAATAATCAGCGGCAGCTTTAATCTTCTCGCCAATCTAATGAAGTATACAAAAAGATCCTCTTGGGATTTTTTAAAATCGGATGTCCTGAATAAATCAAAACCTACCTCACCTATAGCGACAATCTTTTTTGACGTTTTGGCTAATGATTCTATTTCTTTTATGGATGCTTCAGTTATTTCGTTTGCGTGGTGGGGATGTATACCGATTGAGGCAAAGACGGTTGGAAATTCAGCCGCAAGTTTTAAGGCGTTTTTGGACCCCTCAAGGCTTGAAGCAACGTTTATAATATATTCAACATTTGCTTCTTTAGCACGGCTTAAAACTTGATTCAAATCTTGCTTGAATTCGGGAAAGTCCAGGTGACAATGCGTATCTATGATCATCTTAAGATCGGTCTTCTTTACTCCGATGTTATTCTTGGAAAAAGAGGTTTACCTTTATTTATCCTGGTTCCGGGCTTTATAATACCCCATTTGATCTTCGGATATTTGATATTCAAAATATCATTTTCCTGCCCGAGCTGGCTCCATATATCTTTTGCTGTATGCGGCATAAAAGGATATAAAAGAACGCTTATTATGCCTTGCGCTTGAACCAGCGTATCAATAATTACGGCTAAGGCAGAGGTATTTTTATCTTTGGCATACTTCCATGGCGCACTTACCTCTATGTATTTATTTGCTTTATTTATAAGTTCCCATATTGCTTTCAAGGCAGGCTGAAAATCAGGGCCGTCTTTTTCAATATCTATATAATGTTTAATCTTTTTAGGCAATTCATCTGCGAGGCCCTTAATCTCCTCTCTTAGTAATGCTTTGACTTGATCATCTTCACCGTCCCTCACCCCTCGCCCCTCGTCCTTCAAAACCTTCGGCACCACCCCATCAAAATATTTCTCCACCATAGTAAGGGTTCTATTTAACAAATTCCCGAGGTCATTTGCTAAATCTGAATTATATTTTTCTATGCATAAATTCTCTGTAAAACTCCCATCTCGGCCGAATTGGACCTGACTCAAAAGAAAATATCTAAGCGCATCGGCCTTAATACCTTTTTCGTTCAACAGCCGCATCGGATCCACAGCATTATCCTTGGATTTGGACATCTTCTCTTTGTCTATAACCCACCAGCCATGAGCAAAAACCTTTCTTGGCACTTTTTCACCCAAAGCAATCAGCAATATTGGCCAATAAATAGCATGATGCCTCAAGATATCTTTTCCGATTAGGTGCAAATCTGCGGGCCATAATTTTTTAAATTGTTTTTTATTCCCTAAATAACCTATTCCTGATATATAGTTTAGAAGCGCGTCAACCCACACATAAGTAACGTAGTCTTTGTCGAAAGGCAGCTCAATGCCCCATTTTAGGCGTTTTTTCGGCCTTGAGATACACAGATCCTGAAGATTGTTGCCTTTAAGAAAACTTAAGACCTCATTTTTTCTCATAGGAGGCCTTACAGCCAATTCGTCTGACTCGATACATTTTATTAATTTATCCTGATATGAGCTTAATTTGAAAAAATAATTTTCCTCATCCAGTTTCTCAAGATTTCTTTTGCAATCGGGGCATATTCCTTCGGGCGCCTGAGACTGCTGCCAGAACATCTCGCATGGAGTGCAGAACCAGCCCTTATATATCTTCTTATATATATGGCCATTTTTATTAAGAACGTCAAGAATATGCTTTACAGTGTCTATGTGATTCTTATCGCTTGTTCGTATAAAAAAATTGTAATTGATGTCAAGATACTTCCATAGATCCTTAAAACGCGGAATAATAGCGTCAACAAATTTATTCTCACAACCTTTCGGCAATCCGCTTTCAATCGACGCCTTTTCTATTTTTTCTCCGTGCTCATCAGTGCCTGTCATAAAAAAAACATCGCAATCATTTTGCCTTAAAAATCTTGAGATGGTATCGCAGGCCACTTGTGTGTAGCAATGACCTATATGCGGGGCTGCGTTTACATAATAAAGCGGGGATGTGATATAGTAAGTTTTCTTCATTGTGTTTTACGCTTTGTGGACGAGGGCTTATTAAATTTTTCACATTTGAACTTAACTTCAGTGCGCTTACCGTCACTATCTTCAACCGTGACACTATGATTAAGCGGGCTCACGGATACTACTTTGGCTTTTTTTCCTTTATCTATTTTTATCTCCTGGCCTATCTTAGGAAGCCCTTTGGTAAGTTCACAATAAGTATGCGCTTCATAACTCAGGCAGCACATAAGCCTCCCGCATAAACCTGATATTTTGGTGGGATTTAGGGACAAATTTTGTTCCTTTGCCATCCTGATCGTAACTGTCTCAAAATCCTTTAAAAATCTGGCGCAGCACAGTTCTCGTCCGCACGGGCCGAACCCTCCCAGGATCCTGGCCTCATCCCTGACGCCTATCTGCTTCAATTCAATCCTGGCTCGGAAAATATTTGCAAGTTCTTTTACCAGAAATCTAAAATCAACCCTTTCTTCTGAAGTGAAATAAAAAATTATTTTCGCTCTGTCAAAAGAATACTCTGCGTCAACAAGCTTCATGGGCAAGCGGTGAGCATCTATCTTTTTGGCGCAGGCATCCATGAGCTCTTTTACTTTCTTCTTATTTTTTTCTATCTGACGGTGATCCCATGGATTTGTTTTTCTGATAATCTTTCGGAGGCGGCCGTCCGCATTCTTTGCAATAATCTTCTCATTCTCTGAAACTACCTGTCCGTAATCAAGGCCTCTATCTGCCTCGACTATAACATAGTCTCCGAAATCAAATTTTAGACCATTGGTAAGAAAATATGAGATTTTCCCGGAATCCCTTAATCTCACCTGAACTACTTCATGCATACTTCTTCCCCCCTTAGTCTGCCTAATTCACTTAAAAATACATCTGTCACCAGTTTCTGATTTGCGTTACACGTAAGATGAAAATCAAGTGTAATAATTCTCTTCATTATATTTTCGAGCTCCGAAAGAGAAAAATTATCGGCACTTTTGATTATATTTTTAGAGATGTCCATATTAAAAAATAATGCGCTGTTTTTTGTTATCTTCCATATATAAATATCCCTAAACCATGACAGCACTACTTCCATATCTTTTCTTAAAAGAGGCCTTTCGAGTAATGCCCATTCCCGAAACATGTCCTTACTGACGGGCTTTCGTAAACTTTCAAGCATGCGTTTTATAACGGCGTTCTTTTTATTAAAAAAATCTGAATCTTCTAAATCAATGGCTTCGCCGATTCTCCCTCCGCTAAATGCAGCAATCAATAGAGCCTCTTCTTTTTTTATACGGCCCCGGGTAATCAAATACTCCTCGAGCTTGCCTCTTGGGCCTGCCTTAAATCTCACAATACGGCACCTGCTAGAAACCGTAGGCAGTATGCGGTGGAGGCTCGATGTAATAAGAATAAAAAGATTATTGTCGCCTGGTTCTTCAAGAATTTTGAGTATAGCATTTTGGGACTCATGGCTCATCGCGCAAGCCCTGTCAATAATAAAGACCTTATACCTTCCTTCATAGGGTTTTAACGAGGCGTCCTTTTTTATCTGACGTATTTTATCTATTCCAATTGTGCTGCCCGCCATCATAGGCTCAAGAACAAAAATATCAGGAAAATTATTTGCATCTATTTTTTTACAGGGTGGACATTTGTCGCAGGGGCCACCACTAGTTTCTAAACAATTTAATGCCTTAGCAAAATTCAATGCTACCAATTTCTTTCCTATTTGTTCCGGGCCGAGAAACAGGTAAGCCGAAGAAAGTTTTTTATTTCTTAAATTGTCCTGCAGTAATTTTAGCTCTTCTTTGTGGCCGAATATATCCTTAAATGACATAATTAATAAATCTCGATTTTCTTTAGATATTTTAGGATTTCTTTTCTTACTGCCTCTTGAGTCTCCTCTACGCTGTTTCTGGAATCTATCAACTTAATGCGTTTTTTATTCCTGCGGGCTAAATCTCTAAAACCCTTTCTTACTTTTTTATGAAAAATGAGAGATTTAGACTCCATGCGATCCTTAGGCTTAATCTTCAGTGCGCGCCTTAAGCCTATTTTGGCTTCAAGATCCAGGAGGATTGTTAAATCAGGCCGTGCTTCCCGGGCAATAAAATCATCTATTGCTATCACCTTCTTAAGCGGTATTGGCCCTGCGTAACCCTGATACACAACCGTAGAA
>JABMRN010000010.1 GCA_013202515.1 Candidatus Omnitrophota bacterium
ATCATAACGCATGTAAGGCGGTCACCTATTTTTAAAATCGGCATAAGTTCATATTTCCTGGCAAGTTTTTCAGGAATAAGATCGACAACTTTGGGATCTATTAGATAATTACCTAGATCTATCTTTGGAATGCCTAGCTTATCGCTCAAAAAAGAGACAAGATCGTTTTCATCTATGAATCCTAACTTAATAAGTGCCTTCCTAAGTCGAATCCCTAGTCTTTTTTCTTCTGCCTGAGCTCTTTGAAGCTGCTCCTTAGTTATAATCCCAGAGTCAACAAGGCTTTCTCCGAGGGATTTCTTCTGCCTGGCTGTCATTACTCCTCCTTAAGCAATTCTTTGATCTTTGCTATAAGCACCGTCGCCTCAAAGGGCTTAGTTATATATGCATTAGCCCCTACTTCCTCTCCTAACTTTCTGTCTTCGGCTTGAGCCTTGGCCGAAAATAAGATTATGGGGATTTTATTGTACCTTGTGTCAGCCTTTAGAAGCCCGCATACCTTGTAGCCGTCCATTTTAGGAAGCATTAAATCCAATATAATCAAATCTGGATTTTCTTTTTTTGCTTTCTCCAAAGCCTCTTGCCCATCATAAGCGGCGATAATCTCATAGCCCGCTGATTTTAACCTAAAACTAAGCGTATCAACCAAATCTCTTTCATCATCTACAACAAGTATTTTTTTACTGTTCATTTTTCCTCGCTTTTATCCAATGAATTTTTTTATTTTACCTATTAACTCTTCCGGTTCAAACGGCTTTATTACGTGATCGTCGGCGTTAAAACCGTCCGCTCTTTCGGCTACCGCCTGTGCCTGGCTAACAGTAAGGAACACGACCGGGATACCTTTAAGGTCCTGATCAGATTTTATTTTTTTACACACTTCAAAGCCATCCATGACGGGCATGTTTATGTCTAGAAATATCATATCCGGCTTATTCTTACGGGCAGACTCAAGACCTTCTTCGCCGTTTGTTGCCGTAATAATATCATATCCCATTTTCTCCAGCCTATATGACACTGTTCTAAGTATATCCGGCTCATCATCCACGATTAGTATTTTCTTTGCCATTTTAACCTCTCCTATCTATTATGGGCAGGATAAAGGAAAAGGTGCTTCCCTTTCCGTATTCGGACTGCGCCATTATCTTTCCACGGTGCTCTTCAATTATCTTTTTACATATCACAAGCCCAAGCCCCGTTCCGCCTGTTTTTCTGTCTTTTCCCGTATGCACCTGGCTGAAGCTTTTAAAAAGCTTAGTCATATTCTGTTTTTCTATACCCATACCTGTATCAGAAACTGCAATGCGTATAGTGTTATTGTCTTTTGATGAGGTAACTGTTATGCTACCCTTGCTCGTATAAATTAATGCATTGTTAATCAGATTTATCAACACTTGTATAATCTTGTCTTTATCTAACTTTACAGCCGGCAAATTTTTCTCGAGTGAAGCACCAAGCTCTAAGCCTTTTTTATTGACTGCGGACTTCATATCGACAAGTACCTCTTCGATTAATTTGTTGACGTCATATTCTTTCATGTCAAACTCTGCATATCCTGCATCCAGTTTCTGGAAATTCAAAATATCATTTATAAGGCGCACTAATCTATCAACATTATTCTTGGCAATACCTAAAAAGTTTTTTTGGCTTTCGTTAAGCTTTCCTGCCGTTTCATCCTCAACAATAGCAATTCCTTCCTTTATTGCCGTAAGAGGTGTTCTTAATTCGTGAGATACAGTAGAAGTGAATTCTGTCTTAATATTAGCGGCTTCTTCAACCTTTTTGTTCCTAATCTCTAGCTCTCTATATAAATCTATAATAGTTTCATTGGTCTTTTTTAGTCCCATCGTCTGCTTTTCTAATTGATCTTTTGTATCCACAATAACTTGTTCGGCCTTTTTGCGACTTGTAATGTTCTTGGTAATATGAACAGCGCCTGTGATATTGCCCTTCTGGTCAAAAATTGGCGATGTCGTGACTTCAAGATATATTTTTAGTCTCGGTTCAAAGATTTCTTTTGTTACAGCTTTCTTTGTACGTAGAGTTTCATAGTGGGGGTAATCATCTATGTGTTTATTTGTTTTATGAATAAGCTCGTAGCATTTCACTCCGACAATATCTTCTTCTTTCATTTTTACAAAATCCAAAAACGCGCGGTTTACTTTTACATATCTGAATTCCGTATCTTGTATGGAGACTAAATCACTAATAGCATCAAAAGTCCGGGACCATTGCATAGCTGCCTGTCGCGCATCATCCTCGGCCTTTTTCCTGCCATCCATCTCCTTATTGAGATTATCTATGGACGTAGTTGTCTTTTTTAAATCAACCGCCATTTTATTAAAGGAATTTGCAAGCTCCTCAATTTCGTCGCCCGTGTTTATTGTAACTTTATAATCCAGATTTCCGCCGCCTATGATTTCGGCGCCCCTAGCAAGCTTTCTTAGTGGTATTATTAATATGTTCGTAAATAAAAGTCCCATTAGAATAAAGACACATGCTACTATTAACGCAACCACAGAAATTACACTGTATATCATTGTGAGCGGCCTGAATGCTTCTTTTTGAGTTTGATATACTAAAACTGTCCAATCCAATTTGTTTTTTATTAAAAAAGCAATCTCTATATGACTGAATGAAATAAAATATGTTTCATTTTGTTTTAAAAAGTTTTTTGTCATCGACCACTTCTTTTTTGATTTATAAATTTCAGTTAATTGACCCATGCTAATTGTATCCAATGCTGCGACGTCAAGGGACATATGGCAAAGATGCCTGCCTTTTCCATCAACTACGGTCACCATTCCTTCTTTGCCTATATCGATATCGTTAACGTGACTGAAAAATCGATCAGAACGTAACACTGCTTTACATATTCCTATGATGTTATTTTTTCTATTTCTTACGGGAATTGCCATAGGGATAGCCCAGGTTTTTACCGACTCATCGAAATACAGTTCACCTATATATTCACTCCCTTCCCCATCGTTATACGCTTCTTTCCACCAATCCTCATCCGCTTGATAGTAATCCGAAATCTTACCGCTTGCTAATACCGCTGCGCCTTCTTTATCCGTATAAATTATCTCAGATAATACAGGGTCTGCTTCCACAGCAATATCCAGATTTCGCTCGGTAGAATTCTTTTTAATATTTTCAAAAATCTCATTATACTCGCCTTTTATCCATTGTTGATCTAAAGACAATAGATATTTTGTAATCTCGCCAGTAGGAATATTTTCATATTTAGAATTAGATTCTTCTATAACCTCTATTACATCCTTTCTTATAACTAAAATCTTCAAATCCCATATTTCCTCCTGCACAACTCTATCAATACTTGCTTTAACTACTTCTGCTATCCTGTAAAAATTTTCGCCCACAGTATTATATCTTATCCTATAAGCTAAGGGATAAAATGCCCCCATCGTTAAAAGCAAGGTTAAGATAACCCCTGCCGTTATAAATAACGAAGTCTTCCGCCTTATAGAAAATCTGTACTTTTTTATTTTTGTTGATCGCATTTTAACGTTATACAAGCCCTTTAATTGCTTTCAAGATCAAGGAGACATCCGAAGTCTTGGCGCAATAATCATCAGCACCTGCTTCCTTAGCCTTTACTGCATGACAGCATTAACATCACCTGTAATAATAATTACTTTACTAAAATCGTCTTTTTGGTTTTTTATGAACTTCCTACAAACCTCAAAACCATCTATTCCCGGTCGCTACTATACTTTACCTGGCATACAAAATCAAACCATTCTGCCTTTCTATTCTCTCCCCTCGGATATCTTGAGCGCTTGCTTAAGCGCCTCTTGGCTGTCAGAATACATGCTGAGTTTTGGTATAAAGGCGCGTACGCTCAGGTTTTCGGCACCCTCTATGGCTTTTTCGTTTGGATACGCAGTAAACATAATTACAGGCAATTTCTTATTTATCTTTCTTATTCTCTTTAACGTTTCGATCCCGTCCATTTCAGGCATCATGTAATCTAGAATCACGATATCCGGATTCTTACTCATTACGGCATCTAGTGCCTGTTTGCCATTTGCAACAGAAATAACCTCGTATCCCCATGATTCTATTCTTGAACTGGTCACTTTCAGAAAATCCTCTTCGTCATCAACGAGCAATATTTTTTTCCCCATTTTATACCCCTTTCCTATTTAATAGGCAGCATAAATGAAAAAGTGCTGCCCTTACCAAAATCTGACTCAACGCCAATTTTGCCGCCCTGCTCTTCAATAATCTTTTTTGATATGGCGAGTCCTAGACCCGTGGATCCTGTTTTTCTTTCTTTGCCAACATGAAGCTGCATAAAGCTTTTAAATAACTTGTCTAGATCTTCTTCCTTTATGCCTATTCCCGTATCGCTTACTGAAACCTGTATATATCCCTCGACTTTTTGCGATGCAATTGTAATATTCCCCTTGTCGGTAAACTTCATAGCGTTATTTACAAGATTTATGAGCACCTGCTTGACTCTGTCTCTGTCGCATCTTATGGGTGGCAGATTGCTAGCAAAGGATTCGACAATATTCAACTCCTTGCTTTTTATGGCCGGGAGCATTTCCTCAACAACCTCGCCTATAATTTCATTTATGTTTTCTTCCATTATGCTGAAACCCATACGGCCCGTTTCTAGTTTCTGATAATCTAAAACATCGTTAATAAGACGCGCTAATCTATCAACATTGCGCTTGGCTATATCCAAAAATTCCTTTTGCCCTTTTGAAACTTCTCCCGCAGTTCCATCGGAGACAAGTGCAATACCTTCCTTTATAGAAGTAAGGGGCGTTCTTAATTCATGAGATACCACTGAAATAAAATTCGCTTTCATGTCAAGCGCCTCTTTTTCCTTTTGCTCGGCTTCCCTAATGTCCATCTCTGCATTTTTTTGCTCGGTAATATCCTCGACAAAAATTAGCGCCTTCTTCGCACCCTCTCTTTCAAGAGGAATACCGGTAAAATTCCTTATTGTCGTTTTCTTTGCATGAAAAGACGTATAGGTAACGGCTCCCATTTTAAAGGATTTTCCATTCTCAAAAACGTCCACTATCTTGTCATACAAACCTAATTCTTTGTAGGTAGGAAGCTTGAAAAAATTTATGCTTTTAAACTCATTAGGGGTATTACCAGAGATTTCAAGCATTACGGAATTAACATAATCTACACCGCCTTTATCGTTAATTATATAAATTCCAAATGGAGACATCTCAAGAATAGAATTAAATATCCTGTTAGATTTTTTAATCGCTTCGTCTACCCTTCTCCGCTCGGCTACCTCTTCGTTTAACTTACCTATTGATATTGTTCTTTTCTTCAAATCCTCCGTCATTTTATCGAAGGCCCTCGAAAGCTGGCCGATTTCGTCCTTTGACTTCGTTCCTACTTTATAGTCGAGATTGCCGGCTCCTATAATGCCAACTCCCTTTTCGAGTAATTTAATAGGCCGTAAAATCGACCTTGCGGCCCAAAAGGCTACTATTACGTCAAGAAGAATTGTCACTATCAAAATTCCTGCAATCAGGTCACTCAATGTAAAAACCGGTCTTAAAACTTCTTTTATATCGATTTTAGCCACCAATTCCCAATTTAAAGGCTTTATATAGCGCCAAACCGAAAATGTCTTCTTGCCGCGATAATCAACCGCCACTCCCTTTCCCTCTTTTCCCTGCACTGCCTTTTGTATAGATGCGCCGGCCCTATCGCCGAAAAGTATCTTTTTATTTAATGCTGCTTTAGGTTCATGCCTAAGAGGGTTTAAGAATAAAACCTCTTCCTCTTCTCCTACAAAATGTCTTGCTATAAGTGTCTCTCCTGTTTTACCCAACCCAGTTGTTTCTTGAATAAATTTATATATAGGATTCATGTCTATTTCGAGAACGACTACACCAACCAGTTTATTGTCAATATCGTGAAGTGGTGCAGCCACCAGCATGCTGTATTGATTCTCTTCTCTAGAGTAAATATTTCCTATACGGACACCTTTTTGGGCATCTATAAAAGCACTGTCTGTAGCTATGGGAAGGGTCTTGCCTATCTCCTCTGGATTGGAGCTGTAAACTACTATCTTATTTAGATCAACTAATCTTATGTTTCTATATCTATATATTTTTTGGAAAACATTGACGTATTCATCCAGCATTTCCTTTGCTGTAATATATTCAGGGCTAGTCGTATCCTTTGCATATTCCTTCATTATCGGATAATACACCTTGATAACAAAGAGGTTTTGGGCAAGGGCAACGTCAGAGGCCCTTTCATAAAAGAATGTTTCGATTTTATCTACCTTTAGATCTGCAACAACCTCCAATTTCGCCATGATTTCTCTCTCAATATGGCGCTTGGCACTAAAGAAGATGAGCGTTCCGATGAGAATCATCGGAAGCACGATTAGTGCTAAACTTAAAATAATAAGCTTTTTATTAATGGACACTATCCACTCCTTCTAAATGATAGCAGCTAACTTTAACGCACAAATGGTTTTTGCATCTACGATTTTTCCCGATCTTAAAAGATGATTGATTTGTTTCTTTTCGAAAATCCTCGGTGTTATAATTTCATCCTCTTCGGATTTAAAAGCTGTTTTCTTAAGATTTTGTGCCTTGTATATAATTATTCTTTCCGTCGCATATCCGGGTGCCGGATATATGGAACCTATTCTTTTCCATTTAGTTGCGCTATAACCTATTTCTTCTATCAATTCCCTCTTGGCGCATAAAAGAGGTCTTTCACCCTTATGTAAAGTACCAGCCGGTAGTTCCCAAATGTAGGAATTTATAACCGGGCGGTATTGACGTATAAGGATTACTTTATCTTTAAGCAGAGGAACTATTAATACCGCCCCCGGATGTCTGATTACCTCTAGGCTTCCTATGTATCCGTTTGGAAACCTTTGTCTTTTTACATAAAGATTTAAGAGCCTGCCCTTAAATATTCTTTTACTTTTAAGTAAAGCGCCTCTTTTCTTACGCATCGAGCCTCATTGCACGTATCGCCTCAATGCGTTTTAAAACTGGCGGATGACTATATTCCAAAAAAACCTTCAAGGGATGCGGCGTAAGATTTGAAAGATTATCAACGGTAAGCTTCTTCAGCGCAGTTATGAAATCCTCGGACACCCCGCATGTTGTAACGGCGTATTTATCGGCCTCGTACTCATGCTTTCGTGAAACAACAGTCTTTACTATAGAAATCAATAAACTTATAGGCGTATAGAGAAACCCAAAGAAGAACAGGCTTGCATAAACGGAAAGGTTCTTCATTTTGAAAGCTGCAAAAAGTCCCGGATTATTTATAAAAAAGGAGAGTATGAAAAACATAAGCCCTGTGGCCAGCATGGATATCGAAATGTCCTTTATGATGTGGTTTTTCTTATAATGGCCTACTTCATGCGCAAGAACCGAAACAAGTTCTCCAACCGTCTGTTTTTCTATAAGGGTATCAAACAATCCAATGCGCCTATATTTTCCAAAACCAACGAAAAAGGCGTTACTTTTAGATGAACGTTTTGAGGCATCGATCTTAAAAATACCTTTCATTTTAAACTTTTGCGAATCTGCATATTTTTTTATTGCCGTTTTAAGACTTCCGTCTTCTAATGGGATGAACTTATTAAAAAGCGGCATTATAACTACGGGGGCAATAAATGCAAGAAAAAGCTGTACTGTTGTCACGCCGACCCAGCAATAAATCCACGCTATATTCTCAAATTCCCGGAAAAACCAGACCACGCCCGCAAAGATTATACCGCCGATTATGCCTCCGAGGATCCACATTTTTATCCTGTCCAAAATAAACGTTTTGGGAGTTGTTCTATTAAATCCGTATTTCTCTTCAATGACAAAGGTATGATAAATAGAAAAGGGAATGCTCAAGAGCTGTATACCGAA
>JABMRN010000146.1 GCA_013202515.1 Candidatus Omnitrophota bacterium
ATCAATCTAATATAAGAGAAGTTAAGTTAAGAGAAGTTAAGTCAAGTATCGTCAAAGTTGCTAAAGCAACATTTGACCATTATATACTTTCTTTCTCTAAGAATAAAGAGCAATACCAATACACGTCTTTAAGGAAACACAAAGTAGAACAACGAGCAAGTGAACTTTTTGCCATTACCAACGATATTGATAAGACACAGAATTTGCTTTTCTTGGCCGTGGATAATCGCCGGGCCTCGAAATTTCATATGGGCGAAAATAAAGAAGGTAAGAAGTATATAGATTTTATAGACCATATATTTCGTAGCCAAGAATATACCGAAAAGCTTATATTTGAGGAACATAAAAAAGAGATAAAGAGGCCTGAATGGATGGATGATATGTTGGTCAAATATAAAAAGAGGTTAGAAGATGCAGGAAAAGGATAGATTAAGGAGTATAGTTAAAAATATGTCTGATATGGAAGCTCTTGATTTTATAGACAAATATAAAGATTATAAGAAAAAACCCAAAAACATAATGGCCCGAAGATATGACAAAGCAAAGCATATTAAACATATTGTTATAAAGAACCTACAGCTCCTTATAGACAAGGTGAAGAAATGAAGAAGACGGTATTAGTGGGCGACGTTTACGACCCTTGTATGGATTGTTCCTGTATGTTTATTTGTGATGAAATAACCAATGAGTATATAAATGTCGGGAGTCTTGTTAGAGAATTTGATGAAGAAAGAGTCCGCATAGAAATAACTCCCCTAGACAAGGTAAAGAACTCATAGAGGAAAAATGCGTATAATACGTTTACTGCGAGCGATTGGAATTACGATATTAGTTTTGGCGTCTTTTATGATTTCTTTTACTTTCAGCCCCTTGATTGCCCTTATAAAGTGGTTATTCTTTAAAATTAGAGTTAGAGACGCCTATGTCCGGGAAAGCTATGTAACTGTATTAAAGAGGGTTATGGAATTCTTGTATAGTATATTGGACGATTTGGGCTGGGAGTGGAGGCACTTTGAATAAACTACGATGTATGCTTGAGATAATCAGAATAATCGGGATTTTCATATGGACGTTCCCATTTTTTCTACTTATATTCATTACTTATTTAGGTAACCCCAAGACCGCATTAGAAAACGCAGAGGCGTGGTTTATTGAAGAAGATACTTGTTATTGATGACGAATTTGACTTCTTAGAGCTTATGAAGTATAGATTTGAGCCGAAATACTATGTAGTAACCGCCCTATCCGCTGATGACGGCATTAAGAAATACCACGAACAGGCCCCGGATTTAGTGATATGCGACATCCTAATGCCTTTAAAAGACGGCATTGATGTCATAAAGGAAATCAGGGAAAAAAACACTAAGACCCCGATAATAGTAGTTTCAGCCATAGACAGCTTTGATAAGATAAACGAAGCATACAGAGAGGACGCCAACTTCTATATAACCAAGCCGATTGACTTTTCCACACTTTCACTTAACATAAAAACACTGTTAAGGGGAATACAATGAAAACCCTAATCCTTCTCTTAACAATAGTAATGCTATGTAGTGGATATACAATAGGTCGGTTTGAAAAAGAAAAAGATTTGGAAGAAAAATATAGAAAAGCTCTTGTAAGCCCAACCTATTTGGAGAAAGTTTCTTTAGATACAACTTGTTGGGTTCAAGGATTAAAAAAGATAGAGGAATTGCAAGAGAGTTCTCTTTTTGCAGGCGCACGAATGATAATAGGAGAATTTTTTGAAGGAGGAATACGTCATAAAGATTATCATGTTTGGATAGAATATGCTATGAAAGATAGATTAAGGGATGGGTTTCAACTTTATACCTATGACCCAACGAGAGATAAATTGATAAGGGTTAGATGGGCTTATACATTGAATAAAGTGGATGGTTGGCGAGGAAAGAATAAGGGATATATAAATATTAAATATAAAAAGGAAAATTGATGCGACTAATCCCGATACTGATAGCGATACTACTCTTAACAAGTAACGGCTGGTGCGAACTCATAACCATAGAAGAAATCACCCCGGACATTAAAATCGTAAGAGATACCGATACCAACAAAGTCTACATAGTAGACGAAACAAGCTCGGTTGAACTTAAAGACTATGATGAAGCGGAGGCGTATGAAGAAGCTGATACTCCTTTTGATTATATCCCTGATTTTCTGCGGTAGTAGCTACCATTTCTACCAAAAGGGCTATGAGCAGGCGTTGCAGGACTATTACAGATACAAGTATTTAGGGGTGGATTGTCAGAAAATTGCAGACTCAAGGCTCAAATAGCCGAAATCCTTGCATTTAGGCCGCCTAATAGCCCGTAGAGCGACTTTGATAGGCCTAAAGTAAGATATAAGGGGTCTAAAATGGGTAGTAATAGCTTTAACTATAGTATTTATATAAGGATAAACAATGAAAAGACCTAAAAACAAAGCGTATTTTAAGAAAACTACCCCCCTCTTAAAACGCAAATACAGACAAAAAACCGAAAGACAGCTTTTAATTTTAGAAAATGACCGCATCTTTCGTGAAATCATCCGTAAGCGTGATGTAGTCTGTCAGAAGACAGGTAAGGCCCGAAATCTCCAAGTAGCCCATTATTTCACAAGAGGAAACCTACGGACAAGGTGGGATGAAGATAATGCCTGTTTAATGAACGCCGGAGCGCACCTCTACTGGGCGCACACCGAGATAGAGCAATTCAGAGATTGGTGGATTAAGCGATTAGGCATAAAAAGATTTGAGCAACTTAAACTCCGGGCAGGATATATCAGTTCCTATCCTACCCACGAAATCAAGGCAATGAAGGAGCGTTTGAAAGAAAGGTTAAGTGAACTATGAAAAATCTCATACTGAAATTCTTAATCTTAATCTGTTTACCTTTCTATCTTACCTTCATCTTCATCCTTAAGTCGATTGATAAAGTAAAAGAGTATTTTAA
>JABMRN010000147.1 GCA_013202515.1 Candidatus Omnitrophota bacterium
TCCTAGGACCGCGCATAAATGCAATGGGAAGAATCGGTTCAGCGGATGTGGCATTAGATCTTCTATTGGCTGATAATAAGGTTGAAGCCGACAGGCTTGCTGGTATCCTTAACAGTGAAAACAGAAACAGGCAAAAAATAGAAGCCGCGATTTTAGAAGAGGCCCTTTCAAAACTTGAAAGGGAAGTCAACTTTAAGGAGCACTGCGTGATCGTGCTTGCCGAGGATAACTGGCACGTCGGTGTTGTCGGAATAGTGGCATCGCGCATACAGGATAAATACTATAGGCCTACCATTGTAATTGCCCTTGACGGAGATAAGGGCAAGGGCTCAGGAAGGAGCATCGATAATTTTAACCTGTTTGGTGCCATGATGGATTCTAAGAAATATCTAATTGATTTCGGAGGGCATGAGGCGGCATGCGGCTTATCAATAAAGAGAAATAATATAGACAAATTCAGAGAAAGCATAAACAAGTATGCGTGGAAAAACATTGCGCATGAAGATCTCTTTCCCAAGCTTGATATAGACATGGAGCTTGATCTTTCAGAGCTAACGAGGGATGTAATTGATGGGTTAGAGGCGCTAAAACCGTATGGACCGGAGAATCGATGTCCTGTTTTTTCATCCCATGGGGTAATGCTGCGCAATGATCCCAGGTTTATGGGAAAAAACGGGATTAAGATGCTTGTGAGCCACGGGGATGTTACCTGCGAGACCGTGAGCTTCAAAAGAGATAGTATAGATGTGCCCAGGCAAGGGCAAATTTTGGATATTGTTTATAGTCCTTCGATTAATAGCTGGCAGGGCATTGATTCTATTCAGCTGGATTTAAGAGATTTGCGTATAAATGATGGTTAAAAGACTTAAGCTGCCTTAACGATTTTGCCAGCTTTCAAGCACTTCGTGCAGACCCGTACCCTTTTATTTTTACCGTTTACGACTGTTTTTACGGTCTGCAGATTAGGGAGGAAGCGGCGCTTGCTTATTCCGGTTATGCGTTGTCCTACACCGCCGTACTTTTTAGCAAGACCGCGTCTTGCGATAGTTTTTCCCGCAACTGTTTTTTTACCGCATACAAAACATACTTTTGCCATTTTTTTTCCTTTTAATTGATGGGGAATAATAACATAAAACAGAGGTGAATGCAAGAGAAAAATATGGATGCTTTTAAAAAGAATATAGCCGCCTCTGCGAGATACCTTAAGGGCGTTGGCCCCAAAAGGGCAGAGCTGTTAAAGAGGCTTGGTATCAATACAGTGGAGGATCTACTTTATTATCTGCCCAGAAGGTATGAAGACAGAAGCAATATTACAGATATAAAGGACCTAAGAATAAGCGAGTATCAGACAATAAAGGCCAAGGTTCTGGCATTAGGTACATACAAAACTAAACGCGGCATGGTTCTTTTTCAGCTGTCAGTAGGCGACGGGACAGGAACATTACATTGCCTTTGGTTTCATCAACCTTTTTTAAAAAAACAGTTCAAGCAGGGTATGGAGCTTGTGTTATTCGGCAGAGTAGAGAAGAAAAGTAAACTCTTGATTTACCATCCCGAATACGAAATCTTAGACAAAGAACCCGATTCTCTTCACGTGGGGCGGATAGTTCCCGTCTATTCGCTCACTCAGGACGTAGGCCAAAGATACTTGAGAGTCCTTGCGCATGAAGCGGTTAGAGAGTATGCGCAGCTTGTGAAGGAAACCCTGCCTACATATATCCGTGCCAGAAAAAAAATGGTCGATATCTCTTTTGCGGTAAAAAACATACACTTCCCCCATTCTTTCGATAATCTTAAAAAATCCTACAATAGGCTTGTTTTCGAAGAATTCCTTTTGCTTCAGATTGCATTGGCCCTTAAAAAATCCGAAAGGGCTGAGAAGCGAGACGGTATTACCCACAGCCTAAGCGATGAGCTTAAGGATAATTTTAAGAGACTGTTTCCGTTTGAACTTACAGAATCCCAAAGAAAAGTCATAAGCGAGATAGAGCGGGATATGGCAAGCCCAAAATCAATGAACAGGCTTCTTGAGGGTGAGGTAGGAAGTGGAAAGACCCTTGTTTCTATATACGCGTTATTAGTTACGGTATCAAATGGTTTTCAGGGAGCCATTATGGCCCCTACCGAGATACTGGCCAGGCAGCATTACATGAAGATGAGCGAGCTTCTCATGCCCCTCGGCATAACTACGAGGCTCCTTATAAGCGGTATCGACCAAAATAACAAGAACCGCATTATGCAGGAAATAGAACAGGGCCAAGTTGATATTGTTTGCGGGACTCATGCACTTATTCAGGAGGCCGTTGTTTATAAAAACCTTGGCCTAGTTGTTATAGATGAGCAGCATAAATTTGGTGTTTCCCAGAGGGCGCTTCTTGCTAGCAAAGGAAAGATGCCCGATACGCTTATCATGACTGCTACGCCTATTCCGAGAACGCTTGCCCTTACCGTTTACGGAGATTTGGATGTTTCGATTATTAAAGAACTTCCCAAGGGAAGGCGTCCGATTACAACGTATTGGGTAGAAGAAGACAGAAGGGACTTTGTCTATAAGTTTATTAGAGATGAAGTCAAGAAAGGAAGACAGGCGTATTTGGTTTATCCGCGCATTCAAAGGGCGTTCCGCTCACATATTAAGGATGCTACCTCGATGTACGAGACTTTACGTCAAAATGTTTTTCCGGATTTAAAAATTGCACTTATCCATGGAAAGTTGTCCTCGGCTGAAAAAGAAAAGATCATGGGAAAATTTAAAAAGAAAGATTTTGATATTCTTGTCTCGACCGTCATCATAGAGGTAGGGATAGACATTCCGAATGCTTCTCTAATGGTCATAGAGAATGCCGAGAGATTCGGACTTGCACAACTTCACCAATTGCGCGGCAGAATCGGAAGGGGGGAGCATGATTCTTATTGCATTCTTCTTGCCAATCCAAACACCGAAACTGCCCAGATAAGACTTTCTAAGATGGCCCAGACCCATGACGGATTCGAAATCGCCGAAGAGGATTTGGAGTTGAGGGGGCCCGGAGATTTTTTTGGTACCAGGCAGCACGGCCTGCCCGAATTACGCTTCGGAAATATCCTTAAAGA
>JABMRN010000148.1 GCA_013202515.1 Candidatus Omnitrophota bacterium
AAGAGACATTTAAGGCCAATGCTTTGGCAGGAGACCTTAGCAATGCAAGTTTTTCGCCAAAAAGCTTCGAAGTATGTTCTTTGATTTCTGTTATTCAATATCTGCAGGACCCGATGGGAACCCTTAAAAGAGTTAATTCATTGCTTAAAAAGGGAGGCCTGATTTATATAGAGACTACGAATGAAGATGCCCTTATTTTCAAAATTGGGGATTTGCTTAAGAGTTTTGGCGAGAACCAGAAAGTTACCACGCACCTTTCTCCGCTTTTTTCAAGTTTCCAGATTTACGGTTTTAATAAAAAATCACTCGAAAAAGCGCTTACAACAGCAGGTTTCGAAGTAATATATTCGAAGGTTATGCGTGGTATGTCAATTTTTGCAGGAGGCAAAATAGAAGGACGAGGTATCGTTAAGATATTAAAGATGATTATTCTTAAGATTACAGTTTTCTTAGGTGTATTAATCGGCAAGGGACATGTAATGTATTGTATGGCAATCAAGAAGGAAAGATGAAATTAAAAGAAACAATTAAGTTATCTATTAGCAGCATCCTTGTTGTTTTGATATTCTTTTTAGGCTTGGAATTGATCCAAAGGGTACGGTGGTATTTTAAAAGCGATTGCTCGTCATAGTGGCTTCTTTACGGTTTTGTGCCAAAACCCAAAGATTATGCTGATCAACTATGGAGGATGTCTGAGAAAAAGAATATTAGAAGAGAAAAAGGCAATAAGATTTATGAAATGCAGGTATTTGAAAAAGAATTTCCAAATGGATTGAAGAAACATAATCCTGATTATCCGGGGCAGAAAGGACAAATTAACTCATTGGGATTCAGGTCTCATGAATTTAATTCACAAAAAGAAGTAGGTCTATATAGAATCGTAATATTAGGCGGATCCACTACAGCTGGATATGAAAGCGATATAGATCATACTTTTTCTGCGGTTATCGAAAGAAAATTTAATAAAAACAGTGATTCTGAAAAAAAATTTGCCGTTATCTATGCCAGAAAAGGCGAAGAAGATATGGGTTATGTTAACAGTGTTCTTGCGAAGGAAATTGTTTATTACGAACCGGATATGGCTGTTTTATATTTAACATTTAACCACCTGCATATGAGGAGGGCTTGCCTAAATGTTCCCAATGATCTATATCATAAAGTATTCATGATAAAACAATGGCTTTCGGACAAAAGCTTATTTTTTCTCACCTTTAGAGAAAAAGCTACCATTTTGTTTCAGTTGGAAGGTAAAGTCTGTGGAGATATATATATTCCGGTAAACACACCCAAAAAGTTAGCGAAGTCTTTTTTAAATACGCCAAGAGTGTTTAATGAATATAAAAAGTATCTTGAAAATTTTGTAAATATCTGTAAAAGAAAAAATATAACGCCTGCATTAGTTACCGAAGCATGTGTTATTAAAGGGGATTCCTATTTGCTTTTAGGGAAGGGGATGGATATTGTGTATGATAAGATGTACCGTATCATGGAGCAAGTTGCCAAGGAAAAAGGAGCCATATTTATTGATGCTGCTCGAGAAATGAAGGCAATTCCAGGTAACGAGAAGTTATTTAATGATGGTCTTCACCTTTATCCCGAAGGGAATGAAGTTTTGGCGGAATTATTTATGACGGTATTAAAGCTGAGATAGAGAAAGAAATAGAGGAGAAAATTGATGAAGATCTCCCAGTCTAAACCTTCTATCGGAAGAGAAGAATTAAGTTCGGTTAATAAAGTTTTTCAAAGCGGATGGCTTGGGATGGGGAAGCAGGTATTTGAATTTGAAAACTTACTTAAAAAGCTTTTTAAGAGAAAATATGTTATTGCGGTAAATAGCGGGACAAACGCGATACATATCGCATTGGACAGCATATGGCTTAGAAAGAACGATGAAGTAATTGTGCCATCGCTCACATTCGCCGGTTCAGTTCAGCCTATAATTTTATGCGGCGCAAAACCCGTATTTTGCGATGTGGATAAGGATACGCTGAATATGTCTGAAGAATTAATCAGAAGAAAAGTAACCCGAAAAACTAAGGCGATAATCGTAGTGCATTATGGCGGCCTGCCATGCGATATGGACAGAATATTAAAGCTTGCCAAAGAAAAACACCTTAGAATTATAGAAGACGCAGCCCATGCATTCGGATCTATTTACAAAGAAAAGCTCGTAGGTTCTTTTGGCGATATAACCTGTTTCAGTTTCGATCCGATTAAAAACATTACATGCGGCGAAGGGGGAGCAGTAATCCTGGATGACAAAAAAACCGCAGATTTGATCATAAAAAAGAGAATCCTCGGCATAGACAAAGATACCTGGAATAGGTATAAACATAAAAGAAGTTGGTTTTATTCCGTTAAGGAGAGAGGTTATCGTTACCATATGAGCAACATCAACGCGGCAATAGGGCTTGTTCAGCTTAAGAAAATGGATTTTTTTATCAGCCAAAGGCAGAAAATTGCCACAAGATATGACAATGCTTTAAGAAAGATAAACGGTATCCAAATAATAGAAAGGGATTATCGAAAAGTCGCGCCGTTCAACTATACGGTTATGGCTGAAAAAAGAAATAATCTTATGGAATTTCTTCAAAATTCCGGCATTACAACAGGTATTAATTACATTCCGAATCATCTCCAGCCTTTATTTAAATCTAAAGCTGCAAAACTGCCTAATACAGAATATTTATATCGTCATATTATCTCTCTGCCGATATATAGCGGCATGAAAATAAAGGATGCAGATTATGTTATTTCTAGAATAAAGGAATTCTATAATAGAAAGAAAGTGACGAAAAAGGTTATTGAGCAGAATATGCCATGACAGAGTTGAAGGTCGTTCGCTCAGGGTCAGGATGACACAAATGAAAGGTTTTTCGGCAACCTTAGAAAAATAAGATGATTAAAATAATAAAAAGAATCGTAACAGGCTTGTTAATATGCGCGCTAATCATTGTTATAATTAACATTCCGGTAAGCACCAAGCAGGGGGTGAACGGATCGCTTTTTATCAAAACAATACCGCTTTATGTAAAAATATGCGGTTTTTTTTACAGGGATTATGAATATTATGCCTTGGCAAAGCGTTTAACGACAGGCAGAAAAACTGATTTGGAAAAAATCAATGCCATTTACGGTTGGACAATACATAACATAAAAAAACAACCCCAAGGATTTCCGGTTACCGACGATCATATATGGAATATTATTATAAAAGGTTACGGAACGACCGGACAGATGGCAGATGTTTTTACGACGCTTGCCAGTTATTCCGGGTTTGAATCCTTTTTTTATAAAGTCAAAACAGAAGACAATACAAAATATTTAATTTTGGCATTTGTAAAAGTTCAAAATAAATGGCATGCATTTGATGTGTATAATAATATTAGCTTTATAGATGAAAATAAATATTCTGTTGAAACGCCTCTAGGCATTAATTATGGGGAATGCATTAAAAGGATAAACAAAAGATGGTTTGATTACCATCCCCGGCGGCCTGATAAGCAAAAGTTTTTTCCGCGTATTTTTTATGAAACAACAAAGGTCTTTTTTGGAGAATATGACTGAACAGGGGAATAAAAGATGAAAATACTTTTTGTTACGGCAGGGACACAGAGAGCGGCGGCTACAAGATACAGAGTCAGCCAATATTTACCTTTTCTAGAAGAAATTGGAATA
>JABMRN010000149.1 GCA_013202515.1 Candidatus Omnitrophota bacterium
ATCTTTTATTTCAAACCAGGTTTCGACCGTCTTTAGGTTGACAATCTGGTTATCAATATATCCTTCTTCTATGTGGCCCTTTTCAGCCGTAATAGCACTAAACCATGAAATCTTAAACGGACTTGGATAGGCACTTGCCCCTGCTAAATAAAAGGAACCATCCTTATTGAGCACATAAGTTTGGCCCATGTCTGCTACGTCTATATCGCCGAGACCCTGTTCAGAATCATCATAATGCAGCATGATCTTTCTTGTACGCACCATTTTTTCGTCTTCTACCCTTACCTTATATTTATTAACAAGCCTACCGCTGCCTTCCCTTTCTTCTTGCCATGTCTGTTTATTTTTCATATTGCGGAATGTGGCAAGAACAAGCTTTGTGTCGGAATCCACTCCTTCAAATATCGACTTACTTGCATGTTTTGCATAATTTATGCTACCGTCTTTCATCATGCCATAAGTATTGCCTTCTCTAGAAATACCGCTAACAACGTGTTTTGGCCTGTACCTTGTGCTACCATCTCTATAAGGCTCAGCCAGGTCATCGTACCATGAAAGCGTACCTTTTATCCTTCGTACCTCATCACCTTTAAGTTTACAGGTATATTTAACAGCAACCCTACCCTTTGCATCTTTCAGTTCCTCTGTTGCATGTCTTAAAAGAGGTGTATAGGTTCGATAAAGAGGGCTCTTTTTTACGCTTACAGTATATCCATCATGCTGATCATTCGCAGGAACAGTATGTTCAAAATCAACAAGATCATCCAGGTTCAAGCTTTCATAGCCTATATCAGAAGGGATGTTACCGTTGCGATCAAGCATAAATGCAAATTTTCTTAAGCCGAGCTTACTGAGTTCTGCAAAGGTTTCAGGGTTTCTTCCATCCGTTGGCACATCTTTTCCTTCTCTATCTGTCCTGAACCAAGTATCTTCTAGCACGCTTATATAGGTTCCTCTATCGCTTTCCAGCCTTTCATCTATCGCCTTCCTGTATTTAAAAGTCCTACTTCTTGTACCAATGTTGAAGTGTTTCAAAAATCCGAAATTTCCTGTAATTTCAATAGTAGATGGGTTAAACTTATCGTCTTTTATTTTCCCATTTATCTTTGCTCTTGCCATGCCATCTTTATTGTCAACCTCCTGCCAGGCATGATTAACTTCCTCGTTGTAATACTGGTATAAAGGTTTACCATCTATTAAATCTTCTATGACCAGGTTTTCTACCGGAACTTTTTCGCCTTTAGAATTTACAACTTGGCCTTCTATGAAAGCTTCATCTCTATCAGTGCGAAAGATATTATTTTCATTCAATTTCTTATCATATTCATACGTAAACGGATCTGTAACAATGCCTAGATGTCCAAGTAATCCTGCATAATAAGATACGGCAAGAGACTTTTCAACAAACTCTCCTTCCACCATAACACCATAGATGTGTGCTTTATTCTCACCTATTTGGTTTGTAACTTCCTGCCAGATATCTTCATTGTTTTCATTCTTAAGCTGTATTTTTGCATAACCATTAATATATCCGAAAAATCTTCCTGTATATGAACGTTTTTCAAATCCATCAGCCATAACTACTGTTTCACTGTCCGTCGGCAGCCACGTGCCATCATAACTCTGCTTTGTGTGTTTTTTAACTCCGTCTTTCTCATCAGTATGAATTATTTCTAAAAGTATACCTATCGGATTGAGTGTCTCGGTCCATGTTCTGTGCGTTAAGGCGTCTTCCATCTTGACTTTGGTGAAGCCGGTGTCCGGATCGTAACCATTAAATTCGCCAAAAAGCCTCTTGCCGATTATTCCACCTTCTTCATCTATAGCGTAGGCTGTTCTGCCTTTCTCTCCGTGCTCTTTCTTATCATATTCGACCTCTGTCCTTACTCTACCGGCTTCGGAGAATACTGTTTCATCGTCCAAATCCTCACCTGAATATTCCCTTGTTTTTACAAGTCTTTCCGGTATGCCGTAGTTACTGAAGGATATTTCTTCGCCATTCTCTAGGGCAGCTATAATTCCAAGCTTCTTGTCTTCATCGCCTTTTGCAAATTGGGTATCCTCAAGGCCAGCCCTTCTTGTATCTATCATCCTTACAGTTGAAATGCCGCTTCCTTCTTCATCGTATCCATCGAATACTCCAATACCTGTAATAACCGGGCCATCATCGCTCTCTTCATCCGGCATACTTTCAACTCTGCCAACTTCTTGGGCTGTATCTTTGTTGTAATATACTGTTGCCGTCACTCCGCAAGCCACTGAACTGGCTAATTTCTCACCGCTATACAGACGCACTTGTATAAGATCTTTATGAGTATCTTTTATCAATCCGAAATCGGCATCAGGTTTTATGCCATTCTCAAGATCCTCTTCTATTCTCTCTACCAGCTCTTTTTGATATTTCTTCGTTTCCTCATTGTCCCCTTTTATTTTGCTCGGATCAAACATCTTTACTTTTGCTAAATGTTCTCCCATTTTCTCATCGTACTGGTAACCGTCGAATATACCCAGACCAATAATTGATCCGTTTTCGCTTCTTACGATCCTGCCGATTTCCTGAGCAGTGTTTCTGTCGTAATAAACTCTTGTCTTGGCTTCTCCGGCAACGGTAGTGCTTAACTGGCTTACCAGATTTTCTCCGCTGTAAACGCGCTCTATTATTAGGAATTTAGCATAGTCAGGATTTACTCCCGCTCTCCTAAGAGCGATTTCCAGATCAGGCTTCTCTCCCTTTTTAAGCTTCTCCACAATAGCTTCTCCGCCGTCCGTTAGCCTTGCACGAATCGGATCTAACATATGTACTATTGAATTATGCTGTTTGTCGTATTCAACAAATACACCTATATCTATAACTTCTTTATTATTATTTCTGACAACTCGTCCGAGTTCTTTCCTTGTATTCCGGTTATAATAGACTCTTGTTGTTGTCCAGCCGGCTACTGTATATGCTTTCTGCTTTATAAGCTTTTCCTCGCTGTAATGGCACGTCTCTATAAGATTTTCGTTTAGATCCGAATCAAATTCTTTAAAGTCAACCCTTTCTCCGGATGTTCTCAATGCTACAACAAAGTCCTGGGCCTGTTCTTGAGTCCATAAGGCCTTCGCAGGATTCAGCATCTTAACTTTTGCAAAATATTCTCCTGCTTCTTCGTCATATTCATAACCGTCGAATATGCCTATACCGATAATAGATCCGTTTTGGCTTTTGACGACTCTTCCAATTTCCTGGTTAGTCTTTCTATTATAAATAACCCTTGTAGAAATTCTTCCCGCATATGATTCTGTGGTCTGTTCGATAAGCTTTTCCGCACTGTATAACCTGATTTCGATAATGCTCTCGTCTAATTTCGGATCGATGTTTTTAAATTCCATCTTTCCTTCTTGTTTCTTGATCTCTTCAATGCACCTGTTAATATTTTTCTTGTTCTCTTCCTTAGTCCAACCCGCCTTATTAACATCCAGCATCTCTACTTTTACGACATACAATCCACTCTCACTGTCATAGACGTAGCCTTTGGATATGCCGATGCCTACAACTTCTCCTTTGGCGTTTCTTACGACCCTGCCTATTTCTTCGCCTGTCTTGTTGTTATAAAGAACTCTTGTGGCCTGCAGTCCTGCTGCTGAGAGCGTCACCTGATCTACCAGCCTTTCTCCGAGGTATGAACGTGTTTCAATGAAATTATCTTTTACGCCGGAATCAAATTCTTTAAAGATGAGCTTACCGCTTGATTTTTCAAGCTTGTTAATAAAATCTTTGGCTTTAGTCTGTGACCACCCGATCTTTATAGGATCTATCATCTTAACAAAAGCAAGATAAGCGCCTATTTCATCGTCATACACATAATCTTCGAATATGCCTATTCCTATAATGGTCCCATCTTGACTGGTTAACACCCTGCCTATTTCTTCGCCCGTCTTGTTATTGCGAAGAACTCTTGTGACTGTCTTGCCAGCTGCTGATTCGGCTATCTTCTCAACCATGTCTCCGAACTGGTTATATGTAACAGTCATTGTAATGGGTATTTTTAATCCAGAATCGGTTCGTCCTATTCTGGTAAATTCAAATGTAGACTGATAGGCCTGCGTTTCTCTGTTATATTCTATTCCTACAGGTTCGGCGTTTGAGAACTCTTCTTCTCCGAATGCTGTATTAACCTGCCCCGATATACCTAAGAATATGTTTCCTTGTCCGCTAAAATATGAATAACCGGTGTTAAATTTAGCGCCTGGAACTGCCTCAACAAGCCTTGCTATAGGATTACCTGTTGATATATCGCAGATCTCCGCAATAACAGGCTTTGTAATCTTATTCCCTTCTTTATCGATCCGCACCATGCCATCTGAATCGAGCGCAAAATAAGTAGTTCGCCTTTTATAGCTTCTTAATATATGACCGTCTACTTCTATCGCTTTAATGCCGTATGCCTGGTCAATAACGAATTCCCCTATAACAATCTCATTGCCACGCTCATCCGGAATGATTATTTCACCGCCCATAGGCAAAAATTCCTTTCTTAATCTTCCTAATCTTGAATCACATTCATCAAGAAGAACATCCCGGCTTACGGCGCCACTCTTCGGATATTTATATCTTATGATCCTGCCCGGCACTCGTTTGCTGAGTAATTCTTTTGATGTAACATCGAAATATTTGCCTTGTTCTTCGATGCGCCCTGTATTAAAATCATAAATATTTCTTTCCATCCACATCGGTACTACGAGGCCTCGTACATCCGGGATCCATTTCTCTACAGTCTGGGGGTCAGCATAGAAATAATCATTGGTTATTATTTTTCCAGATATACCTCCCGTATAGCGTTCAAGCATTGAAATCCTGCGTATCGTTTTGAAACTGTTCAGCACCTGAAGTGTTGAGGTGTGGTCTGGGATGCTCTTAATATCAGGCTTATATGGGGTAGAATCTTCGTTCGTTAGGCTGACGGTTATCACAGGAATGCTATAATTATCCAGTCCTGAAGAAACGCGCGAGAATATGTCATTATAATATTTTAGAATAAGCTGGTTGTCGCGTATCTCGTATCCAAACC
>JABMRN010000150.1 GCA_013202515.1 Candidatus Omnitrophota bacterium
AAGGATGCTATAGCCCAGTATGTTCTTATCCTTATCTATAATTATAGTTTCTGTTGAAACTGCTCCTATGTCAAGTCCGGAAAAGGTCATCTTTTTATCTCCTTCTTATAATTTAAAATTTCCATAAAGGCATCTATTCGCGTCTTAACCTGCCCATCAGAATAGTCTCTTCTGTCTATGCAATCCCCATCAATCACAAGAACGGGAACGCCTTTTTTCTGTAAAGCTTCTTTTAGCATTTGAGTGTTGCTGGATAAATATCTGCAACCCCAATGGGCAAATTCGATTACACCATCGATGGCATAATCCTCGACAAAGCTTAAAGTATAATCGAGCCATCGCTGGTACTGTCCAAACGCACCGTTCGAAAGCATTCTCTTTGCTATGCTTCTAAACGGTTCTTTTGGATCCATTTCTTGCCAATGAACACAATTGACTTCTTCAAACGCAACTGCAGCTTTTTTGGTTCTTTCTACGTAATCAAACAAAGTATTGGTATAGTACGGACGCAATTGGCGCCATAAAATTCTATGTTTTTCCTCCCCTACCGAACTAAATCCTTTATCCACTCTCTCCTTTAATTCTTCGTATAAGACCCTGCATATTTCTGTCATTTCAGGACACCCAAATGTATGAGCCAGGATAATTGCATAATCTACCGCTTCACCACCCAACATAGGTGTAGGCCTATTTTTTCTTAATTCATTAACCTTAACATAATATTCTCTTGCCTGGTTAGAAAAAATAATGGCTTGCCGCAATTTGTCTATGTCAATTTTCTTTCCTGTCCGTTCAGCCATCTTTTTCATTATGCTTTCGATCTGTTTAGCCACATAATCAACCGTGTAAGCTCTATCATAATGGTAGGGAACATCGATATAGAAAAATTCTTTGTTGTATTTCTTGCTAAGACTATAAAAAACTTGAGCTGAGCCATGGCAATATAGTGAAGTGGCAATTAAAAAATCTGGCATTGGCATGTAGTTATTTATAACGGCGCCCACCGTACCGCGCAAAAAGGAACATATATCCCGAGAATGGTTATGATCCTCGGCGGTTTGTAAAATACCATCTGTCAGATGAGAATTTGCAAACATTGATATAATGCTTTCTGGCGGAAAAGGAACGATATCAAGAGCAAATAATATTTCGCTCGGGACAAAGGAACTTCGCCACGCAACTACAGCATCTTTTTGATAAGCCCGGCGGAAAAACCGTCCTATTAGCGAAGACCTCATTTTTGTTGCTTTTAGCGTATTGAAAGGGGATATTTGTTTTTCGCGATTTGTTTTTAGCAAATTCCACAAATTATGAAATTGAGTCTTCCTGATATTCTCTTCCATTACATACCTGCTATTCCTTAGATCATTTTGCAAAGGACGCATTTGCTTTTCTAAAAGATAGAGTTTCCGTAAAAGCCTGTACGCGCGTTTCGATTTGACCCATTGCGCTTGTATTATGTTCGGCTTCGATGCGTAGCACGGGTATTTTCTGGGTGTCTAAAAAATCCTTCATATCCGGGAATTCAAACAGATATGGATCATCAAACTTCAATATATAGTATATCACTCCATCTATACGAAATTCTTTTATGAGCTCTAAGAGGTATCGGGATCTTTTGTCTAAACTGATCAAGCTTGCAGAGGCTGGTTTGGCGCTAAGATACCTCTCCGCTATATTACTAATTAAATCAGGGCCTTTAATAACTAATCCGGAAAAATACCTAAGTCTTGTACATAGATCTTCGCAAACCACCATGGCGTTCTCTTGCTCTACGATATCAAGCAGCCAGGATTGATCCTGAAAGCTACCCGTTAGAAGTATTCTAAAGTCTTTTTCCTTTTCTTTTTCATTTGGTTTTATTTGATAAACAATTTTTTTTAATGAATCGTTAAAATCTTTTTTGTCAATTGTCACCGCGAATTTACATATTTTTAAGAACTGCTGACTTGTAATGGGCGGGTTGTCTACTTTTCGTAAATTATTTAAATCGCATAAAAGCTTTCTTGTTTTATTGCATATCGAAATAGCCTCCTCAATAGCTAAGTTAGTAATTTTAATCTTGAAATGTTTTTCAATCTCTTCAACTAATAAGCATACACTTTGTGTGTAATGAGTTTTGGCATTTTCATCGATAAATTTAGGGATGTCGAAAAGATGGTTGAAAGGCGTACTGACATACCTTATCCAAGCATCATAAAGCCTTTTGGTTGCATCCGTCGAAGTACCTATAATCATGCCACTCAAAAACTTGTAGTTGCCACTAAGCGCACATTCTAGTATATTTTGCACACTCGAGCACATGTTTCCCGACAAATACGCTTTTGACGCACTTAAGGATTTTGACATATCCATAACTCTGTATGGTATAAATCCTGCTGCCATTATTATTTCTTCCGGCACATAGGTATTACACCATCCAATAACAGGCTTATGCAAATTTTTAAAGTATGCATTTCTGTCTTGAGATAGTGCAGTAAGCTCGTCTATTAAAGAAGAAATT
>JABMRN010000151.1 GCA_013202515.1 Candidatus Omnitrophota bacterium
AAACATACCTATATAAACCGAGAGGTTCCCCCTCGGCTCATACGAGAGGGACCCCAAATTAAAAACCCCTTCCACCTTGTAGGTGGAAGGGGTAAACATTATGTAGAACTGTTTTTTTTATAACGAGTGATGGAGTTGCGCTGCCAACTCGTATAATATCCTTCGATTCCTTAGATTCACCTTAGTTGCTTTGGGTATTAAGTATATTAGCCTATTGCTCAATATCTTTCTAAACTCATCTAAAGTCATAGGCTCATCCGCTATTCTGTTATATAAATCGAGAATAGCGCCTGCATCAGCTTTCAAAGCAGACATTATAGTCAGGGTTGCGGCTTCAAAGATAGGAAGGTAAACGCCGGGCGCTGAATCATCTATAGCTGTTATCCATGCCTTACCCTTCCCTCTCATTCCCTTAAAGATTCCTTTATCCAGATTAGCTTTTTGAGCAACTATAAAGGTATTTCCTAATTTCAACGCTCCATCGTCTTGCAACTGGCGTATTCTTGTTGCAAGTGTTGCACCATCTGCCGCACCTGTTATAAGATTAGGGAACAGTCCTTCGATTTCCCTAACTGCTTTGTGTATTGGCATCAGTTGAGCTTGCTGGTCCTTACCAATGTCAGTATCTGCCCCGAAGAAAAAGCTTTCATCGGGATGTTCAGTCAATATCCTGATAAGGTTTGCCTTGAAATATTCGGCACGGAGCGGTAGTTCGTCTTTGATAGCTTTAAACGGAGTAGCAATCGGTGCTTTTTTTACTTTATCTAAAGAGGGCGTGGCCGCCTCAAAAAGTTGGCGTCTTTGGTTAAATTTACCAACCCGCATTGTTTCTCTGACCTCTAAAGGCTTATTCCTTATTAAGAAAGGCGATGCCGGATCCTGAAGCTGCCTAAGAAACTTAGCTAAAGGATAAGATGCTTCTACTGTGCGTACATCGGTTCCGTAAGGAGCGAACTGACCACCCAAACTAGCTATCCATTTAAAGAAAAAATTAAACTTGAACATCTTTTTCCTAATGCCATCGAATTTCCTGCTAGAAAAGACATCTTCGACACGAACTATTTTACCTAAATTATTCACGGTATAACGCAAGCCTACCAGTATAGGATGACTATCTACGTTAGACACGGCATATTTAAATTTGGTTGGGATAGCCCCTAACCAGTGGGATCCGTTCATGTCGCCCTGGAGAAGGATGGGGTTATTTTCCACGTATTTATAGATATGCTCCATCAGCTTGAGGCTGCCTACCATAACAGGGTCATCCTTGCCTACATATTCTCCTCCTGCGAGGATCCCTAATTTTGTAACCGAGCTTCCCAATATCGGCCTCAGGAGATAATTCTGGAAACGATTGATGTCCCAGCCCGCATTCTTCTTGGCCCAAACCTGTTTAATATTGAAGCGGTCGGAATCTGCCAGATAGTCATAGACCGCTTTTTTATCTTTTTCGGCATCCAGGAATATCCTTTCGGTGGGGACATAACCGGCTTTCTTTAACAATGCGGCCAAATGCTCAATATCTTCTCTGCCAACATATTCTCCGCCCTTAATCTCCTCTAGCGGCCTAAAGGATTTTTTAAGCAAGCCGTCTTCTCCGTAGCAGCTCCTAACAAATTCCTGGTCGGCTTTATCTTTTAATTCATTTACGGCATCTTGCACATCCGCATAGCGAGTGGGCAACTTATCCAAAGGAATGTTTCCGTTCTCGTCAAACGCCTTGGCATCCCATATTTCAAAAACCAAGCCATTGATGAATTCACCGGCATTCAGTGCAGCATAGACTCCTTCTCGTATCGGCCTGTTTATACCTGCCGGACCCATTTTATCTCCTGCCAATATGCCAAAAGTTCTTTCCCCATTGGCAAAATCCATCAAAAACCTGGCTGAACCAATACCTTGCTGGGATACATTACCGCTAAAAGGCTCAGGGAGCGTTACTGTTTCTTTGGTGGTTTCCCATTTCTTCCAGCCTGTCTCCATGTTATCTACCATATACAGATACTCTTTCGGCATAACTTCTCTTAATATATCAAAGAACTCCTGATCGAGGTGAGAGTAGAAATAAGGGTTCTTCTTGGCCGCCTTGGCTTCTTTACCCTGGTAGTCCTGAGCTAACCCATAGGGCTTCTTTTCTGAAGCCACCGCACAAAGATATGCCCGGGTAAAAGCCAGAAAAGATAGTTGATGCCCTTCAGCGCTGTTGCGCGTTTTATCTCCTATCATTATTTGATGGCCGTCATCG
>JABMRN010000152.1 GCA_013202515.1 Candidatus Omnitrophota bacterium
CATAATGCCAAAGCAGTGGGTGAAGTTTTTAATGTAGGGAACCCTGAGTCTATATCCATAAATGATTTGGCAAAAAAAGTGAAGATTTTAACTAAGTCCAAATCTAAACTCACCCATATTCCTTATGAAAAAGCTTATGAAAAAGGTTTTGAGGATATGAGGCACAGAAGACCTGATATTACCAAGTTAAAGAACCTTACCAAGTTTAAACCTAGATTCAGCATAGATAACATTTTACAAGACACAATTGAATTTTTTGAGGAATAACATGTTGACCATTCAGGATATTATTGGCGTATTTATTTTGGGAGCGATCATTTCATATAGTTTTACCCCTCTTGTAAGACACATAGCGTTTAAAATCAAGCTTCTTGACCATCCGAATATAAACAAATCGCATGCTCATCCCATTCCGCTTTTAGGAGGTCTTTCAATATATATGGCCTTTTTCCTCCCAATTATTTTTGTATATCGTTTTGATGCTGCGTTAGTCAGCATTCTAATAGGTGGCACTGTCCTGCTTTTGTTAGGTATTATAGACGATAAGCTTGGCATGATGCCTTCCATGAAGTTGACCGGACAACTTTTAGCAGCACTCATCGTATACAAGATGGGCATAAGGGTTATTACATGTGAGGATTACTATTTAAGCATGTTTTTTACATGTTTTTGGATTATTGGAATAACAAATGCGTTCAATTTATTGGATAATCTAAATGGATTGTCTTCAGGTATAGGGGGTATTGCTTCGTTATTTTTCGGAATATTAGCTATTTGTACGGGACAACGGTACGTAGCCATGTTGGCATTTTCCTTGGCGGGTGCGTGTTTCGGATTTCTTAAGCATAATTTTCCGAAAGCAAAAATTTTTATGGGTGATTCAGGAAGCATGTTTCTCGGATTTACTCTTTCGTGTATAGCAATATTGGGCTCCTGGGAAACCGATAAGATTAGCATATCTTTAGCCCTGCCTATTATCGTGCTTGGGTATCCTATATTTGATACTGCACTCGTAACATTTCTTAGGATAAGAGAGGGGCGCTCCATTTTTCAAGGAGGGAGAGACCATTCCTCTCACATGCTGGCGTCACTTGGGTTTAAGAAAACGAGAGCAGTTCTTTTAATTTATTTAATTTGTGCATGTTTGGGTTTAAGCGCTGTTTTTGTTTTATGCCTTCCCATAAAATATGGGGCGCCGCTGGCCATAGTAGCTATTTTAAGTATGATTATTTTTGGCCTATATCTTACTGCCGTACGATCTCGTAGCGCAAAGTTAAAAAGAACAAAAAATAATGACTAAACAAAGCATTGTAGACATCCTAAATAAGACTATAGAGTGGTCGCTGTATCTGTTAATCTTCTGCCTGCCGTTTTCAAAATCAATAATAGAGATTACTATAACCATTGCGCTGGTAGCATGGGTAATAAAAAAGATTTTATTAAGGGATTTTAGATTAAAAAAGACACCTCTTAATATTTTACTTTTTGCCTTATTTTTCGCATCCGTCATATCCATGATAAATGCGGGTGACAAGTTCTTTGTTGCCTACGCCCTTATTACGAAGTGTTCAAAATGGATTCTTTTATACTTTATTATTGTTGAGGAGATGAATTCCGAGACAAAACTGAAAAATCTGCTTACAATGATTTTTTTATCAGGTATAGTGGTTTGCATAGATGCATTTATTCAGTACCGTTATCTATACACAGACGTGATCCGCCATTACCCTTCTTTTAAGTATACCCCGGCATATAGTTCTGACGGATTTTATAGAGGATTTCCTACGGGACCATTTCCTTTCCCAAATGATTTTTCTGCTTGGATGCTGATGATTCTCATACCCGCACTCGTTATATTTCTTTTTGGAATAAGAAGCTTATTTGCTAAAATTGGTGTCGGATTATTTTCCGCGTTGCTGGCATACTTTTTTTATTTTGCCAATACAAGAAGCGCATGGTTAGGTTTTATGTTGTCGATGTGTGCAATTTTGGCAATAAAAAAGATAAGGCTTTTAATGGCAGTTCTTTTGTTGATCCTTGTAGCATATCCATTTTTGCCGAAAGAAAAAACCAAAGATATTTTCTGTACAGCGAGTTTTACCGACAGGGGCGTAATGTGGAAAAACGGCTATGAGATATTTATGCAACACCCGATCATAGGTAACGGCCTGAACACTTTTTTTGGAAAATATAAAGAAGTGCGCGATGATGAATGCAAAGGCTTGAGAGGAAGCTATGCGCACAACGGATTTCTTCAGATAGCCGCCGATATAGGCATTCTTGGCCTTACTGTTTTTCTATTAATAATCGGGCAAACTTTTTATTGTTCGTATAAATTCATAAAGAAATGTAATGACAGGTTTTACAAGGCGCTTTCTCTTGGTATATGTGGCGGCTTATTAGCTTTTTTAGTACACAGTTTTTTTGATACCAATCTACATTCCTTGCCGCTTGTTGCGCTCTTTTGGTTTACCGTAGGAGTGCTCATGAGCTTGGATCAAATAGCATGCAAAAATGAAGCATAATAAAAATATATTGATCGTAAACACTTTTGGCATAGGAGATGTGTTGTTTTCAACCCCTCTTCTAGAAGTGTTAAAAAGAACGCTACCAGGAGTCGAGATTAGCTATATATGCAATAAAAGGACCTGCCATGTTTTAAAGAACAATAAGAATGTTTCTAATATTATTGTATTCGAAAAGGATCACTTCCGCGATGTGGCCAAGAAATCTAAAATTAGATTTCTTAAAATGTTTTTAGCTCTCTGTAAGAAAATAAAATCTCTTGATGCGGACATAATGATAGATTTGACACTCAATTATCGAGCTTCACTTATAGGTAAGATTTTAGGCATACCCCGAAGAATTGGTTTTAATTATAGAAATCGTGGAAAGTTTTTAACAAATAGAATAGAGTTAGAAGGTTTTGATAAGAAACACGTAGCATTGTATTATCTGGATCTTCTTAAGCTTATCGGTTTGGAAATTCCGGACAATATCTTTACATCTGCTTTTTGCTTGAAGGAAGATGAAGAATGGGCCGATAATTTTATGAAAACGAAAAGCATAAACAAAAAATTCATTTTAGGAGTGGTCCCTGGAGGAGGAAAGAGCTGGGGCAGTGAGGCCAGATATAGAAGGTGGCCTGTTTCGCATTTTGCTCATGTAACCGACAGATTAATACATGATTTTCAAATTCCTATACTTCTATTTGGAGACAGTACCGAAGCCGAACTTTGTAAAAACATGGAGTCATTCATGCGTAATCCAATAATCAACATTGCTGGCAAGACAACCGTTGGGCAGTTTATGGCGTTGGTAAGTCGCTGCAGTATTATTTTTTGTAATGAAGGAGGGCCGCTTCACATATCCGTTGCGCTTAAAATTCCTACTGTATCTATATTTGGTCCTGTTGACGAAAAAATATACGGCCCATATTCACCTGAGATATCAAAACATATTGTGGTCAGCAATAGAGCTAGCTGTCTGCCATGTTACGCTAAGTTTAAACACCGAAAGTGTGAATCAATAACATGTCTAAACTCTATATCCGAAGACGAAGCGTATAATGCGATAAGGGGCCTCATGGAAAAACTTGGTAAGCAACCGATGTATAGCGGAAACAAAAAAAATGAATAAAGTCTGTGACATAATAATACCGGTTTGGAACCAACTGGACTGTACAAAAAGGTGCATAGAGCACATAGTGAAAAATACACGATATCCAATTCGGTTGATATTAGTAGATAATGGCAGCGATAGCGAAACAAAGCACTATCTTGAAAGCCTGAAGAAGAACTTGGCTATTGATGTATGTGTAATCAGAAATGAAGAAAATTTGGGATTTATCAGGGCAGTTAATCATGGTTTTAAGGTTTCGAAAGCGGGGTATGTGTGTGTTATGAATAATGATACTGCCCCAGGGGTAGGCTGGCTTACAGAACTTGTAATGTTTGCAGAAAAACACCCAGACACAGGCCTTTTAAATCCTTTATGCAATGGACATACGCCTAGGGGACTTACGATTAATGAATACGCAAGAAAAGTTGCCGTGGATAACAAAGGCTGCTATATGGAAATGAACCAGTGCCAGGGCTTCTGTATGCTGATAAAAAGAGAGCTTATTGAAAAGATTGGACATCTAGATGAAAGTTTTGGCATAGGAGGCTTCGACGATACAGATTACTCAATGAGAGCCCATAAGGCAGGTTATAGGTCCGTGTGCCTACATTCTTCATATGTTTTTCATGAGGAACATATATCTTTCAATAACATGGGTAAGAGGAAAAAGATTCAGGCATCCTCTGAAAAAGAATATTTCAAGAAATGGTCACGCCATCTGAGAATAGCGATTCTGTTTTCTGTTTCCATGAAAACAAATGATAACGAGATATCCAATCTTTTAAAGATAGCATTGTTTTTGGCAAGAGACTGGTGTTGGGTCAATTTACTGATTTTCGGAGACCGAAATACCAAGAAAAGAATAGATGCCGTAAAGGAGAAAATCAGCTTTCCGCTTCATCAGAACATAAAATTTAATTATCTGAACAGAAAAATCAGGATTTTAGAAATCATTGTCCGCATTTTGGAAAGAGCCATTGGAACAAAAAGAAGAAAACGCTATGACCATGTCATCTATGACAATATCCGGCCCTTTCCGTTATTAAATGGATTATGCGCTATCCAGGGTTGCGGAACAATGGGGGTAGATTTCAGCAGTTATGAAGAGCGACGGTTAGAAAAGATGCTTATGTTTTGTCAGGGAGGAAGTTCCCACCAAGACATAAAATGCGATATAATCTTACCCGTATATGGCCAGTTCGAAGTTACAAAAAAATGTGTCGAAAGAATAGTGAAAAATACCGATACGCCGTTTAGGCTGATTATTGTAAATAATGGTAAAGATGCTGAAACAAGAAAATTATTGGAGGACCTCAAGAAAAATGACTCGGTCGAAACAGTCATTTTACACAATGATCACAATATTGGTTGGGTGAAAGCTCTAAATAGGGCTATAGACATTTCGGATGCTCCCTATATATGTTTCCAGAATAATGACACAATAGTTACGCGCGGTTGGCTTAGAAAGATGATTAATATCCTTAGGTCAAACGATAAGTTTGGAATAATTAATCCAACATGGGAGGATAGGCCTGACAGAGTTTCAATAGAAAAATACAATACTCTTCTTGAAAAAAAAGGCCAAGGTAGATTCATTGAAACAGATTGGTGTCGTGGATTTTCTGCGGTTATAAAAAGAGAGGTTGTAGAAAAAATCGGGCATGTTGATGAGAGATATGGAATAGGTTATTTTGACGATGTTGATTATTCTGTTAGTGCCATAGAATCGGGATTTATTGTCGTTAGGGCACTTGATACCTACGTTTATCATCAAAGAAATGTTTCTTTTTTTGAAGTTGCTAATGGGTCCGAATGGAACGAGATGCACGAGAAAAATAAGAGCATCTATTATAAAAAATGGGGCAAGCCTCTCAGGATTGCGCTTGTGCTGGATTCTGAGATTGTACGAAACGAGAAACTTTTACACGAG
>JABMRN010000153.1 GCA_013202515.1 Candidatus Omnitrophota bacterium
AGTATGAACAATTCATTAATGCTCTGCATGTCATTATCCTTAACGAGTCCGAGATCTACACCCAGCCTTATCATGGACAAAAGAGAAATGGTTTCTTTGCTGGATATTATTCGCGCACTCTTAAGTACACCGTGGGCCCGCCAGATTCTATCGGAAATCTTCTCCTTATCCTTTGAAATAAGCATGTTCCTTGTGGAGCTTTCTCTTCCTATTATCTTGTTTATGATCCTTTCCATGTTGCCTAAGAGCTCTGTCTCAGAATAGCCAAGTGTTACCTGATTTGAAATCTGAAAGAAATTGCCGCTTGCCTCCGTACCTTCGCCATAAAGGCCTCTTAAGGTAAGCCCCAACTTTGATATCGCCTGGTAGACCTTCTCGACCTGGTTTGTAATGGAAAGTGCCGGAAGATGAAGCATTACAGAGCCGCGAAGTCCTGTTCCAGCATTCGTCGGACATGCAGTAAGATATCCCCATCTCTGCGAAAAGGCATAATTGCAACTTCGTGAAAGCTCCGTGTCAATTCTATCTATAATGTTCCACGCCTCCATTACGTTAAATCCCGACTGAAGTACCTGTATCCTTAAATGATCCTCCTCATTGATCATTATGCTCGCTATTTCAGTTTCGTCGATGATAAGCCCTTTAGACTCAGGTGCAATCATGTGCTCTGGACTCATCAAATGCCTCTCCACCAGAAACTGCCTGTCTATATCAGCGAGATCATTAATTAAAAGAAATTCTGATCCTTTTAAATATTTATTCTTCTCTTTGAGCTTTTTTGCCCTTTCAAGAATTGTATTTCTGGCGGTAGAATCGGACCTGTTAAGAAAGGGCATGTCTTCGAAATTTCTGGCTAGCCTTATCCGTGATGAAATAACGATGTTGGACTTAGGCCCGGTTCCTTTAAGCCATTCGCTGTTTTTCTTTAAGAGATCGTCTATATGCACTTATCTTCCTCTTTTTTCGTTCTAAGTTTTGACTCGAGTGTCTTTATGTTATCGCGTAATCCTGCCGCTTCCTCGAAGGCCTCAAGCGAAACTGCCTTCTGTAGCTTTACCTTAAGTGAATGAAGTTCCCTTGCATCCTGACTAAGCTTACCGGTGACAGCTTTAAGGGGAAACTTGCCCATGTGTCTGTCCTGGCCGTGAATTCGTCTTAAAAGCGGCGCCAGTTGTTTTTCAAAGGCTTCGTAACATTTTGGGCAACCGAGCCTTCCTGTTCTTTGAAAATCCTGCAAGGCAAAGCCGCAAGCAGGACACTTAAGAACCTTCTTAAGCGAAGGCTCTTGAAAGCCTCCGAGATCTGCTAATCCGGCCAAAAGGTCTGAAAGCCCAAAATGAACCTCCATCTCATCGCTTTTTTGTCTTGCACATTCCTCACAGAGATGAAGCTTTGTAACCTTATCGTTTATGATTTCGGTAAGGTGAACTGTTGCCTCTTTCTTATGACAAACATTACATTGCACAGTATAAATCCTCCGCTTTTTATCAATACCTTACACCGTTAACGCTGGTCAATTTCCTATATTCACTTAATAAAAGATTAGTAACAGGACCTGGTTTTCCTTTTCCTATTCTTTTTTTATCGATCTTTATGACAGGGATTATTTCAGCGGCGGTGCCGGTCAAAAAGCATTCGTCCGCTTTTAGGAGATCCTTAATAACCAACATCCTTTCTTTAACGCGAAGACCTTTTTTTCTTGCAAGCTTTATGACTGTGCCCCTTGTAATACCATCAAGCGCCCCTGCTTCAACCGGCGGGGTTATGACGGTGTTATTATCGACTATAAATACATTGTCACCTGTGCATTCAGCTACAAAACCGTCGTTTGTAAGCATTATCGCTTCCTGCACTCCGGCATCAATGCTTTCTATTTTAGCGAGAATGTTATTAAGATAGTTAAGCGATTTTATCCTCGGATCAAGGGCCTCGGGCGAATTTCTACGTGTCTTTGCTGTTATGATCCTTAATCCTTTTTCATAAAACCTCTTGGGATATAGGGCAATTTTATCAGCGATGACAAAGATCGTACCGCCCCGCTTACACTTTCGGGGATCAAGTCCAAGATCACCCACCCCTCTAGTGACAACAAGGCGTACATAGGCATCCTTAAGATTATTTTTTCTTAATGTTGCTTTAACTACATTTGTCATTTTCTTTTTAGATATCGGCACCTTAAGGCGAATAGCCGATGCAGATCTATAGAGCCTGTCAATGTGTTCCTTTAATTTAAAAACAAGCCAGTTATAGCTCCTTATCCCTTCAAAAACACCATCGCCGTATAAAAGGCCATGGTCAAAAATAGAGACCTTTGCGTTCTTCTTGTCAACAAACTTACCGTCTAAGTAAATCTTCATGCTAATACCTTATTTTCTTTTTCGGATAGCTTTCCGTCTTTTATTACGTATGTTTTATCAAAGTCAAAATTCTGACGCTCCTGGTGCGTGACTATCACAAGGCTCATGTTACGCTGGCAACTAACCTCATATAGTATATCATATATTTGATCACCCATCCGAGAATCAAGGTTGCCTGTGGGTTCATCGCAAAAGATTATCTCCGGTTCATTTATAAGGGCTCTTGCTATAGCCACCCTCTGGGCTTCTCCCCCTGAAATCTCCCTCGGCTTGTGATTCAACCGGTGGCTTAAGTCTACTCTCCCTAATAACAATTCTGCGCGTTTTCGCAATTCATGCTTGGTACCTTGTGCTTCGCTATTAATGAATGCCGGCATCAAAACATTCTCAAGCACGGTAAATTCAGGAAGAAGATGATAAAATTGAAATACAAAACCAATTTTTCTATTTCTTAAAGCAGTTCTTTTTCTGTCGCTCAATCTATATAAATCATTTTTTTCAAATAAAACACTGCCGACTGTTGGCCTGTCCAAGCCTCCCAAGATATGTAAAAGCGTAGACTTGCCAGCTCCTGATTGGCCTATTATAGCAATTCTACTTGCCCTCTCTATACTTAGATTAACATCTTTTACGGCCTCTATGAGGTTTTTGCCTTGGCGAAATACTTTAGATATATTGTTTGCCTGAATAATATTATTCATAGCGAATTGCCTCCACTGGATCAAGCCTTGCAGCCTGAAGGGCCGGATATAAGCCAGAGATAAGTGTAAGTATAATTGCAAATCCTATTATCATTGAAACGTCAGTTGTGTTTATTGTAGCCGGTATTGATGAAAGATAATATATGTCATTCGGAAAAAATTCAAAACCGGTCAATTTTTCTATGGAATTGGCAATGGGATTGATATTTTTTGCTATTAATATTCCGGAAGCTGCACCTAGTGCGGTCCCTATCAATCCTATGAAAAGCCCTTCCAATAAAAATATGACTCCTATACCAAATGAGGTTGCGCCGATAGAACGAAGTATGCCGATATCCTTGGTTTTCTCCATAACCATCATGATAAGGGAACTGCCTATGTTAAAACAGGCCACAACAATAATCAGCCCTAAAATCAAAAACATAATTTTCTTTTCCATGGAAAGGGCCTTCATTAGATTTTTGTCAAGATCCATCCATGTTCTAACGGTATACGGATATCGCAAGGTCTTTTGAAGTTCGTGTTTAATTTTCCTTACGTTATATTCATCGGATACCTTTAATCCGAGACCAGTAACGGCATTCGGCATACCGAAAAGCTCTTGTGCCTTCCCAAGATCAATGCAAACCAAATTCGCGTCATAATCGTATCTACCGGAATTGAAAGTATCAGAGATAGTAAAATCACTTGCCTTGCCGTTAACAGGGGACATAAGCGTTACCTTATCCCCTAAAGACATGTTGAGTTCTTTAAAAAGCTCGGATCCTACGATTATATCGTCTTTGGTAAAATCTAATTTTCCCTTTTTTAAAAATTGCCCTATATTGCTTACGCGGGGTTCATTTGTGCGGTCAAGCCCCCTTAATAAAACCCCTAGAATCTTATCGTTATGCTTTAAAAGTGCTTGCTTCTCTATAAAGCCGGAGCCCGCAATAATATTTTTATTCTTCTCCAGTTCATATATTAATGTATCCCCATTGGTAATACCGGAGCCTTTAGTAACTACTATGTGGGAATAAGTCCCTATGATCTTTTCCTTGATCTCCTCATCAAACCCCGTCATAATGGAGATTACTATTATAAGTGCGCTAACCCCCACCGCAACCCCTAAAACGGAAATACCGCTTACAATGGAGATGAATTTTTCACGCCTTTTAGCAAGTAAATATCTGATGCTTACAAATAGTGTCCAGTTCATTTTTCAGGTTTTAATTGTGGGAACAATATGACGTCTCGTATGTTCGGGCTGTCAGTAATAAGCATGCAAAGCCTGTCAATACCTACACCGAGACCTCCAGCCGGAGGCATTCCGTATTCAAGGGCCCTTACAAAATCCCTGTCATATTCACCGCCTTGTTCCTCAAAACGTTCCTTCTGCTCAATAGGATCATTAAGCTCTGAATAGGCATTTGCTACTTCCATTCCAGAGATATAGAGTTCAAATCTATCTGTTAAATCGGTATTTTCCGGTTTTGTTTTTGCTAAGGGGCACAATTCCTTGAACATGTCTACGACAAATACCGGATGGTTGCCAGTCTCTGGCTCGATAAGGTCACCCACTATGTTAATAATATGTGTTCTTCCAAGATCCTTACCTTCGACCTCAATACCTTTTGCCTTTAATTTTTTAATCCAGGTTTTTGTATCATCTTTAGGC
>JABMRN010000154.1 GCA_013202515.1 Candidatus Omnitrophota bacterium
AGGCAGAGCTGACCGTATTTATAGGCCCGGCAGTTTTACCAGAAGCATCTGTGGTTTTTCTATAAGCACTTGAACTAACAGCGTCTATTTCTGCCTGTCCTATAGGTGAAATTGCTAAAGCAGAAGAACAAACAAAGTCTTCTATTGCCTTTATAACCTTATTGCTGCCAAATATCAATAGTAACGGGCTACTTGTTGGTTGAGGCACACCAGGTAGAGCAAGCGGCAGAGCCTGAGGTAATAAAGGCGGTAATTGCCATGGAAGGCCTTTCTCCTTCACTGGAGTAGCTACTGCAGAAGATGCTTTCTCAGCCTTTTTCGCTCTCCTATATATAGGTAAGAGGCTCGTGGCTTGTTCCTCTACCGGCGAAGAGCCAATCCGAATAGCCGCCCCAACCCTGTTGTCCTCCGCAGAGGTAGCGGTTGGGTTTACTTCTTCTGCCAAATTATCTAACTTTATCTTTGCTTCAATAAGCTTTTCGGTATCTACCGGCCTACCTGCTTCCGCAGCTTCTCGCGCTTCCCTTGAAAGTTTTGCGAACTCTTTACGCGCTTGCTGATACTTAACTAAAGGTGATATATTGTCCATAGCAGCTTGGGTTAGAGGGGAAGAGGTTGAACCATCCTTTTTGGCTGAAGAAATGGGGCCAGGCCCCTTTTCCTCAGAAATAGAAGCGCCTCTTTTTTCTGAATCAAATACTGTCCCCGCCTTATAATCATTTCCCCCAACCGCTTGTTCCTGTTTATCGTTATTCTTAACTTCTTGAACCTGCCTTGAGCCGGCAGTTTGAGATGAATCTGGGTTGTTTGAGTTATTGCTGCTGAAAGGCACGCGGGTATAGGGAGTTAACCGGCCCAAACCGTCATGAGATGTCACTTCATCGATAACTCCCTCATTGGCATAACTACCGATCTTAAGGTCGATGATTCCCACTTTCTCGGATACGGCGTCCATCACAACGTGGGTAATTTCATGCGGCAAGACAACATTTATCAAATTGCTCCGCCACTGGCTACTACGCCAATCAATAGGCTTACCTTCTTCTGTCTGCAAAAGGCGTAAATCCAGTCTGATTTCGTAATTTTCGTTCTGGCTGCCTTCAAAATTAATATCGGCCATGCCGTAATCTGAATGAGAAACTAAAGCCTGTTTTTCCATCTCACCAGGCAGGCAAAATCTGATCAATACCTCACCCGGCTTTATTTTCCCGCCAGATTCGCCCGATTTCTTCTGTTTACCTTCAATTTTAAGCTGTTGAGCAATCTCCATAAGTTCTTTTAAACTGCTTGCCTGAGACAACCTCCGGGTAATTTCATCTATTTTGTCATTTTGGCCGTATTTTTCTTTTAAAACCCAAATGATGTTTTTGTGTATCCGATTAAAGATCGTTCTTTCTTCCGGAGTATTTTCGCCTTTGAAAAGAACCTTCTTAAGCTCAGCGGCAGGCTCCTGCGTAAACCAAGCAATAAATAACTCATCGGGTAAATTTATATAGCCGTGAGAAAGCCTTCTAAGCATTTCAGCCCGGTGCCAAGGAGTATAAAATTCGCCCTCTTTAAGGGTATTTTGCTTCATTAAAAGAGCAGCTGTATTAAAAGCGATTAATTTTTCCACAATCGGCCTTACTTGTAATAGTCCATCTTCATCTACAATATAATCATCGTGGGATTCTAATTTTCCCATTATCTTTTTATTTTCGATAATTGCCTGAGCCGTTTTTAAATTGTCAGGTGATTCCTTTAGCAATTGATCAGTTAGCTCTCTAATCAACTTAGCCATATATTGATAAGTAGAAAAATATTTTTCTATAAGCAGATTCTCTGTTTCTTTTCCTAAATTTCTGTCCTCAATATTAGATTTGAATTTAGCAAGTGCGTCTTTCAAATCATTAGCAACATCCGCATATTTTTCCTGCCGCAAATCTTCAATTCCATTAAGGTTTTCTAAGGCGTAAAAAATCTCCGTAACTTTCTTTAAATCCGCGTCTTTGTTTTTTGTGATGTCGATGTCCGTGAGCTGCTTCAATTCCGCCACAAGCGCCAGTCCTTCTTTATTATCGGCCAATCTATTCTTAAAGTTTCTTAATTTTTGCGTAAAATTTCTTGCCCGCTCTTTTTCCGTCTGCTTCCTGCTATTGTCGATTTCCAATAACTTCAAAATAACTTTGCGTATTCTTTCTCTTTGTTTGAAAGCATCGTCAGGCAATAAGCCTTTAAGCTTTCTCTGAGCCTGTTTTTCGGCAATTTCTATTTCTTCTTTATTTAATTCGCTTTTAACAGCATATGACAATTTTTCCAGCTGCGGCTCAATTTCTTCCTTAACTTGAGCCATAATTTCATAGATATCTTCTCCGGATAAGACATTCTCCAAGAAAAGCGAATAATCTGTAAAGTTTGATACAGCTTGCAAGAATTCTTTATCCTCTTTGCCGGGGTCCTCCAGCTTATCTTCTATATTATTCAATTTTTCTCGCACAAACCTGTCTTCGGTAACCGCGATATTAGCCAAAGAAAAGGCAAGTGGAGCGTCTAGGCTGGCGAATTCGGACTTTAATTTAGCGCTAAACCGCTTATTAATTTCCATCTTTTCCTGAAAATCAGCGGCATCCTCTAAATCGGTTACGTAACCGTGAAACTGGGTTTTTACATTTTCGATATGCGTAGTTAAATCGGAAGATTCGTCCAATTCTGTCTGAGCCGAGGAATCAACGCTGTTAAGAAAATCCAAATGCCACTGGCTTGCCTGGTAATTATCCCGATTCCAATAGGCTACTGATTTAAGAAAATCGGAAGGGTGAAAAATTAACTCATTAAAATCTTCCCGGCTTGTCTTTAATTCTTTCTGAAGGTTAAGCGGAAGGTATTCGTAAACCGATAAAGCGGTCCTTAAATTAGAGTAGTTAAACTGAGGGTCAATTAAACTTAACACAACATCAACAATATCTTTCCGGGATTTGACATCATACGAAACCTGAGAATCGCTAACAGAAGAGCTTTCGGTATTGCTGTGAGTATTTAAGAAATTATCAACCGCAGTTTGGATATTTGTAAGATTGGCGATATTGAATTGCCCGGGGCCGGATAAACTATTGACTTCAGCGATTACCTCCTGCAGACTGGCCGTTAAAGGAGAATCCTGGGGGAAAAGGCTCTTGAGAAACCCGAGGCGGCCAACAACTTCTTTTGGAGAACCGCGAATACCGTTAATATCCTTTAAGCCCTGAAGAGACTTTACTATTTCCGTCCTATCCCGGTCAGAGATTAAAGGCATGCCTTTTTCCGACCTGGCTTCATTAATTTCTCTTTCTACAACCATTACCACTTCACTGTCTGGGTTGATATTGGAAGTTTTAACATCCTCTGTTAATACGTGGCGCCGAAGACCTTTTTTTACGGTATCCTTTAATACCGCTTCTATAGTTTCGTCAGCCGACGGTTTTTCCTGTTCTTTGTTTTTGTTCTTACTTCCTTCGGCCTCCTTTACTACTATGTCATAATTATCTCCTACCCGGCGAAAAGCCTTAAGGTGTGTATCGATCTTATTGATCCGGCTGGCGATTAAACCATAACCTAATAAATCAAAAATGTCACCTTCTTTAGTGTCTACCCTATCCTTAATCCTGATGAGGATTCTTTTAGCTTCAGTGAGGTGCGGCTCGGTTTTCGCGATTAACTGCCGGATGTTATCTTCAATCCGCTTATCAGGGCTTCTTGAAGATTCCGATATTCTCATCTGCTCATAACTTTTCGCGTCTTTAGTATCGATAAACCTTTCGTAATTTTTCTGCAAATCTTTTAATTCTCCAGATAAGTTAATCTTTTTAGAACGGGCAATTTTATTCACCTTATCCACCTGTAAAGACAAATCCTTAAAAAATGTATCTACTGTGGAAAGCCCTCTTTCGTAAATCTCAAAAAGAGTAGCTTTGTCTTTATTCGCCGCGTCTAATTCAACCGCGTTTCTGAATACCTGCTTTGCTAATTTTCTGTCTGCGCCTTCTTTAAGAATAGCGTTGATGACTTCATTACCGGATTCATCTTTTACGGTTATCTTTTCTTTACCTGGTCTAAATCTATGCTTTTTCCAAACCTCTTTTTTCGCAGAATCGGTTAAAACATCGAATTCAGATTTGTCGACAAATAAAACTCGCTCGCCTTTTTTTCTCAGGCGACCCGCGATTTGAATAATATCCGAAGACGATAACCTCTCAGCATCAGCTATAAACACGCCAAAGTTACCTTTAAAATCGATATTTCTTCCCAGCCTGTCCACCGAACCGATAACCACTTTCTTTTCTTTAGAACTATCCCAGCTAATCTTTTTCCTTTCTCTATCAACCGCCTCGGCCCCTTCGCGTTCGGGATTCACGACCTTAACTTTACCGTCGAATTTTGCTTTTAGTTCTTTCTCTAGTCTCCCCCTTAAAAGAGGACTATCAACAATCAGCAAGATATTTTCATTCTTCCCGTTAACGCCAAAGTTTTGATCAATCTCTTTAATTATGGTATTCAGCTTACCTTGCTTATTTATCTCTATCACTCTCACATTCTCTAAAGGCGTACTTCCTAAAGAAACAACTCCCCGGCCGATACCAAAGTCAACTATAAACTTTATATTTTCCAGACTTCCCGAAAAACCGGCAATGGACCGGGCGTTGATTTTCAAAATCTCAGAAAGAGTGGCTTGAGAGGAAGTGTCGGAAATTTTTAAGTTTTTAAAATCGACCTCTTCCCCTTTTGCCCTCTCTTTTAAAGCTAAAGCCACTACCAAGTATTCACTGTTAAATACTTTATTGACAGCGATTGCGCTTTCTTCCATGGGATAAATTATTTTATCTTTCAGTCCATAATCTTTTCCTCTTTCAAATGTCTCTGTTTTCATCAGGGCTTCAAAAACGAACGGCTTAAGGCCTACTTCTTCAAGCTTGTCGATTGCTTTTTTGTTTAAAGCGTATTGTTTTGTGCGCCGGTTAAAATAGATAGCCGGATTTTTATTTTCCACCGTTTGCCGGTATGCCTGTCCGGCAGAAATATTGTCTTTGCCAACCTCATTTATTTTTATCCCCAGGGAATTACTATTTAAAACTCCCAGTCCTTCTTTAAACAATCCGGTCAGCCCAGAATCCGCTAAAGCCATCTCCATCTCTTTTAAGATAACGGGAGATGGCTTTTTGTTATTATCCTTAGCGGTAATATAGGTAGTGTTATTTCTAAAATACTTATCGATTTCATCGAACCGCACTACATCTATCTGGTTGCGGACCGCGTTTCTTAAACTTAAATCCGCCTCATGAAAGAAGTGGCCGAAGTTGTTGATATCGATGAGCACAATCTCTCCTTTCCTCTCTGAAGAAAACAGGCTTGCTTTTTCTTTAAAACCGGCGCTATGCGGCCGCATGCCACCTTCATTAACAAGCGAATCGCCTAAATCATCGGATACCGGCCTTATGCTAAGCCCGAATTTTTCAGCAATATCTTTATAACTTTTATATTTTTCAGTTACTGAATTACTGGGTTCTATTAATACTAAATTAGAATTATATTTAATTTCGCCGTTAGGCTTTACCTCTGCTCCGGAAAAAGCCTGCAAGACCAACTCTGCGAAAGCGGCTATACTTTTACCTCTACCTGTCCCTAAATTAACGCTCTTCTCTTGAAACAAGCCGTTAATCATCATTATTTGGTCTTTTGCTTTTTTAGGATTAAAGGCTTCTCCGTGTTCCAAGCCTTGCCGGATTTTCCCGACAAGAACAGCTCCTAAAACCTCCCCCAGTAAAGCGGCATCATTTTTATTTTTTCCTGTCAGGAAATCTTTAACATTATCAAGATTAAAACCCTTCCAGTTTTTTTGAGATTCATTAAACCTATCCCTAAAGTTAACAATCTCTTTGTCAGCCTTATTTTCTTTAACCGGGTAACTCATCTTTCCTTTTTCGTTTATGAGTATTAACCCTTCTTCCAGACCCCGACTTATTTTTTCCAAAATTTTCATCCTGTTAACGTGAGATTCATTAATGCTATTGAATGAAGCTTGATTAATAACTTTATCTAGATCTTTTGTATCAGTATTCGCAATCCTGTCTGCTAAATTAGAAATTTCATCTCTTATCTTGATATTTACTATATTTATCTTATCGAGGAAGATAGTTCTCATAACTCCAGCATTAAGCTTAAGGAGATTACGACCACCTTTTATTTTTATCTCTACCTCTCCCTCTCTATTCTTTAATTTATCCTTCAACCCCTTGATTTCTTCTTTCTCTACCTTTAAATTATCCCAAACAGAAGCGTAGTAGCGTGAGGAAAATTCTGTTTCGTTATTTTCGAAATTCTCCAGCCTCATCCCGTATTCAAGCACTTTATCGGTTAAGGCGGCGGAAGGGTCGGCCGCTTTTCTTACGATTTTAGCATGGTCTTTAGCAGTGCTTTCCAAGGCGCCCTCAGCCTCCTTAAAGGCTTTAAATACCTCTGGCGCTGATTTACCCTCAAAATAAGATTTCCAGGCCTGGCTGTATTTTTGGAAAAAGTGCCCCTTGGTTTCACCGCAGGCCTCTTCCATTGCATCCTTAAAACGGCGGAAATCAGCGGCAAAACCGGCAGCGATCTCTTCTTTTGCTTTCTCAGGTAGGCTTTTGCCGTGCTCCTGTAATTTTTTATCTATAAATTCAGAAATTACAACTTTTACCTCTTTATCTTTTAGGCTTTCCGGATCAGATAAAGATTTAACCGCCTCTGACATTCTTAAATTTTCTTTTACTGCAGAAAGGGCCCGCGGTGCGTATTCGCTCACGGACACCTGTTTTACCGTTATATTCTCTTCGCCTTTGGCAAAACTTATCTTTGAATCAAAAACAACTTCAGCTACATGCTCACCCTTAGCCTGAGCATTTAAAATATCATAAGTGGAATTTTTGCTTAAACTTAACAACCCCACTTCCTGCATATCGCCAAACGCCTGTTGAAGCAATAAATCTTTACCCTTCAATACCTCTAATCCGTGGCGTTCCGGTAATGTCGCCCTCAAACCCTGTGCGGCAATTTGTTCGGTACTTGCCTGGATATCGCCTATCTCTTCGCGGAAAGTCGCGTAATCACTTTCGGTTCCCCGTTCAATGCCTCGCCTCTCCTTGGCAAAAACATTATTTAATGCCTGAGGTAAACCTCCCTGTGAATCTACGTATTCAGCTAATTCTAAGAATTTAGCGGCGTCAAAAACCAGCCTTCCTTTTTTATCCTTCACCAGTTCACCTTTTTGCGTCTTGTTAGAAACTAACTGGAGCAACTTGGTGTCCCGGCTTAAAACATAATTCGGTTTGAAAAATAAAAACGCCCATCCTAATACTGACCTTCCCCGTTCGGAAAAGTTTACCGCAGAATATTTAGAGAAATCATCATTTAATAATGATTTGGTATTACCGTCAAGGCAAGCCGCGATCCTCCCCGGCGCCTGGAGCCCTCTGTCGACACCCTCAACAAAGAGCGCTACGTCAACGAGAGAAACAGCTTCCTGTCCTAACGCAAGCATCCCTTCTCCTATACCGGCTAAAAATTTCCGGATTCCACCGCGTTTAGCATAAGAAGCGAATCTTGCTGAAAACCAAGGCTCAATGTGTGTTTTTTCAAGAAAATTTATCAGGCCGGTAACTTTTTCTTTTTTGCCTAAATAACCTGCTGCTCTGGCTACCGTTCTAGTAGGAAGGAATGTAAACTGCCCTGCCAGCCCCCGCGAGCGGCCTAATCTGGTCGTTAATCCTGTAGGTTGAGGTTCCCGGATAGCCACTTTAAGCAAAGGACCCATATACAAACCACTCTCAGGAGCTCTGAATATGTTCGCGATTACGCTATGCTCTCCTACTAACCCCTCTTTTCGGGATTCTTTTATTCCAAAGATATAATCAGACCAATTAAGAGGTTGATAAACAAGACTTCCTTTTTCATCAAAAGACTTACTGCGAAGCCAAACCAATTCATCTCCTATCTTAAAACGCCAGGGCCTGTTCTTTAAATCCTGCCATTTCTGGCCATCAGAAACTAAAACTCCAATATTACCGATTAATTTATCAAACCCGTGTTCAATAACGCCAATTCCCGTATCCCAAACCGGAGAAGCTAACTCCATAACTCCGGTTACTACCGGCCACTTCACCGCGCCGGATAAACTATCACGCATTACTTGCAAAGAACCAGCCTCAAATTTGCCGGTTGGCTTTAGCTTAATTAACCCCCGGGTAGACTCAATATTTAACTCTCTAAGCTCAGCTTCAGAACGAGAATAATTCCGCAGTCTTCTTCCTGAACTTTCCATAAATTTTACTCCCTTGGGAGTAGTTAAAAACCGCATTGTTTCAGTCCAAATTCCGCCCTTTACAAAACTCATAAAGTATTTCCCATATGAACTACCAGATACCATATCAAAATTGCTTAGATTACCATCCTTTGTCTTATTAAGCGACAGGCTATCTACTGCCACATTAGTTAGGCCACCGCCGCTGAATATAACTGCATGACGGCCTATCTTAGCCCCCCAGGAAGCTGCTATTTTTTCTTCTGCCCGCAGAAATTTAGAAACCCTATTGCTGCCCCTTAAGAACCGGGCACCACCCCCCAACGCTGCTAATTTAATATTTGTATCCCAGGAAGCAAATTTTTCATCAAAAGTAAGCGTATATAGATTATATAAAACCGGCGGAGTTGCCGTCCATGCAGCCGACTGTAAAAGCGTTCTCCTAAAAGTTGTCGCCGCGGCAGGATTATAAAGTTTATTCAAACCCCTTCCAAGGGCATTTATTCCCCTTCCAAAGACATTTATTGTTTTGTATTCAATCGCGCCTTTTAGAAACGCGGGATTAAAAGACATGCCCAATACTGACATACCGGCCCCAAAAGCCGCTCCCCACTTGGCACCGTTAAACCATGAAGAAAAAACATCCCTGGCTATCAACTCTTTCCCGCCTCCTAACAAAGAATCTACTGTCGCAACCACTACAGCATGTGTCTGTCCCCACATAAAAGCATTACCAACGGCGGCTCTAGCAACGGAATTTTTTGTAATAAAATTAGGTATATATTTTATAGGGTTACCAGAGGCAATCCTTAAACCCATCGGCCCGGTTAAACCTGCCGCAAACAAGGCAATATTAGCTCCGCTTATCGGGCTGCCGCCAACCCACCCATTTTCTAACGTATCCCCCAAGTCTCCCGTCTCTTTATAATGATTGACCATGCTTACCGTATTAGGAATACCCCAGGTAATAGCTTCGCTTACAGCTATTCTTCTTGTCGTAGGGCTTACGATTGCCCTTGCCACATAGCCGAAAAGCGTTGTGCTGCCTGCTTGCGAGTGAAGTGTTTGTGGAATAAATTTTGCTGCCTGCTGGCTGATACGAGCCCTTAACCCTGTTTTTACCGCTGTAACTCCTACCTGTTTTCCTGTCTGTAGTGCTGTTGCCTCTATCCCGCCAATACCTGAAAGTATAAGTAACAAGCTGGCTGTATCAACAGTAAACTCTAAATTGCTTATTTGTTTTTTACCGGTTGCTATGTCTTCCCTCTGGGCAAGAGACTGCGCAGTCCTATCAAACCACTTTCCTCTAAAATGGTAAGGATCACCACCTAATTTTGCCTTTGCCCAATCTAAGGGAGCAAGGATAGGCGCTACCACTAACACATCAACTCCCGCACTAGCTACAGATCCTAGCTGGTACAAACCGCTCTTAGTAACATTCTCTACTTTATCACCCGCCTGCCTTAAAGGATGCTTCAAGTGTGTAGGCAAAGCGCTGTAAACACCGGGTATATCTGTTGTTGAAAATTCACCCATCTGCTGAACCACCCCTCCTAACATCTGCACATGTGCTGATAATTGTTTGTTTTTTGTAATTTCAGGATTGCTTTTTAGAGCCACGATCGCGTTCGAAACACTCTCTTTCTCTTTATTAAAAGACTTCTTAAATGCTAAATATTGGTCTCTTATTTCCTCTCGGGACTCCATGCCTATATGATTATCAAAAAACTCTTTTGTCCCCATCTCTAGAATATAATTATAATTTTTAGTTAATCTCTCTGTTTTATCTCCTAAATCTATTAGTTTTGCATATGAATTATCACTCAATAATTGATCTATAGATTGAAGTTTAAGTTTACTAAGAGACACGCCTCCTTCTGAAATAATGCTTCTTTCATCATTTAACTGCTGTTTTACACCAATTAAACTTTCTACGTTACCGCCTGATTTGATAGCATATCTAGCAGCATACAAATCAATCAATTGGTTAGCTATCCCCTCTCTTTCTTCTCGGATGCTATCATCTCTATTATGTATAACACCCTTAAACCAAGCTTTAATGCCTTGATTAGGCAAGTCACCATTCTTACTTAATTCCCCCGCCCATTCC